>NZ_JACARU010000017.1:0-49005 GCF_013386425.1 Cedecea sp. P7760
GGAGATAAAACGGAGGTCTGCCGCTTTAGCGGTCGATTTATTTGGCCGGGAGTCCGGGGTCTCGGGGGAATGACGGTGATTCTCCCGAGACGTTCACCGGTATAATGGTGACATGTGAAGCAGGACTGGAGGTGAACGGAACTAACAATGAATAGCATAGATATCCGTTAATCCCGGAGCCCTCCCGAATTACTTCTTCACCTCTACCTGATAAAAAATATGCTTCCCGAACGGGTCAATCTCATACCCGGTCACCTCTTTGCGCACCGGCTCGAAAATCGTGGAGTGGGCAATCATCACCGCCGGCATCTGGTCGTGCATCATCTGCTGCGCTTCTTTATATAACTCAACTCGTTTATCGTGATTGCCTTCCGCGCGGGCTTCAAGAATCAGCTTATCAAACGGCTGGTAGCACCATTTTGACGAGTTAGAGCCGCCGTTAGCCGAGGTACAGGTAAACAGTGGCCCAAAGAAGTTATCCGGGTCGCCGGTGGCCGTGGTCCAGCCCATCAGCGCCGCCTGGTGTTCACCGCCCTTCACCCGTTTGAGATACTCGCCCCATTCATAGGTGACGATTTTCGCCGTGACGCCAACTTTCGCCCAGTCGGCCTGGATCATTTCCGCCATACGTTTAGCGTTCGGGTTATACGGCCGCTGAACCGGCATCGCCCACAGGTCGATGCTCATGCCGTTAGCAAAGCCGGCCTCTTTGAGCAGCTCTTTGGCTTTTTCAGGATCGTAATCATAGTCTTTGAGCTTATCGTCAGCGCTCCAGACGCCAGGCGGCAGCAGGTTTTTCGCCTCAATGCCGGTGCCGTGGAACACCGCTTCGATAATGGCCGGTTTATTGATAGCCATCGCCAGCGCCTGGCGCACCTTCACGTTGTCCAGCGGCGGCTTCTGGGTGTTAAACGCGAGGAAGCCGGTATTCAGCCCTGCTTTTTGCATCAGGTTGATGTCTTTGTTTTCCTTCATGCGCGGCAGGTCCGCCGGGTTCGGGAACGGCATCACCTGGCATTCGTTTTTCTCAAGCTTTGCATAGCGAATAGAAGCATCCGGCGTGATGGAGAAGACCAGGCGGTCAATCTTCGATTTGCCCTGCCAGTACTCAGGGAAAGCGGTGTAAAGAATGCGTGAATCTTTTTGATACTGCTTCAGCTCAAATGGCCCGGTGCCGATAGGGTCGGAATCAACGCGCTCCGGCGTACCGGCCTTCATCATGACGTCCGCATATTCTGAAGAAAGGATCGAGGCAAAATACCAGCCCAGGTCGGCGACAAACGGCGCTTCCGGGTGCGCCAGCGTGAAGCGCACGGTGTTGTCATCCACTTTGTCGATGGCGGTAATCAGCTTGCCGAACTCCAGGCTTTCAAAGTTGGAGTAATTGCCGTTGGAAACGTTGTGGTACGGATGCTTTGGGTCTTTCTGACGCATAAACGAGAAAATCACGTCGTCCGCGTTGAAGTCCCTGGTGGGCTTAAAGTATTTGTTGCTCTGGAACTTCACGCCTTTGCGCAGATGGAAGGTATAGACTTTGCCGTCTTCGCTGACGTCCCAGCTTTCCGCCAGGCTGGGCTGCAGCTCGGTGGTACCGACCTTAAAATCCACCAGCCGGTTGTAGACCGGCACCGCGCTGGCATCCACGCTGGTGCCGGAGGTGTAAAGCTGCGGGTTGAAGTTTTCCGGCGAACCTTCGGAGCAATAAACCAACGTGCTGGCCGCCACGCTGGTGCTAAGAGAGAGCGCCGCTACGGCAAGTGCAAGCGTTGTAATCTTTGTTTTCATCGCTGTCTTCCTGTGGTGTTTATCCTGACCCTGAATGAATAAAGCTTGTGCAAAGCGCCTTAATAAATAACATTAAATTTACATTGCCAACAAACAACATCGAACAATAAGGAAACACTATGCCTTCGTCGCTCAGCGAGCAGCTCACCCAACGTTTCTTCCGTTATCTGGCGGTCACCAGCCAAAGCGACGCGCGGGTAAATGCCCTGCCCAGCACGCCCGGGCAGCATGAAATGGCCAGCATGCTGGCGGAAGAACTGCGAGCGCTCGGCCTTGAAGAGATCGTTATCGACGAGCACGCCACGGTTACCGCCGTGAAGAGAGGCAATGTGGCCGCCGCGCCGCGCGTGGGCTTTATTACGCACATCGATACCGTTGACGTTGGCCTGTCGCCGGACATTCACCCGCAGATCCTGCGCTTTACCGGGGAAGACCTGTGCCTGAACGCCAAAGAGGACATCTGGCTGCGCACGGCGGAGCACCCGGAAATCAACGCCTGGCCCGGCGAGGAGATAATCTTCAGCGACGGCACCAGCGTGCTGGGCGCGGATAATAAAGCCGCCGTCACGGTGGTGATGACGCTGCTGGAAAACCTGACGGCAGAACATCGCCACGGCGACATCGTTGTGGCCTTCGTCCCGGATGAAGAAATTGGCCTGTGTGGTGCGAAGGCGTTGGATCTGGCTCGTTTTGATGTGGATTTCGCCTGGACCATCGACTGCTGCGAGCTGGGCGAAGTCGTTTATGAAAACTTCAATGCCGCCCATGCGGAGCTGAAGTTTACCGGCGTAACCAGCCACCCAATGTCCTCCAAAGGCGTGCTGGTCAACCCGCTGTTGATGGCAATGGATTACATCAGCCACTTTGACCGCAAGCAGACGCCAGAGCACACCGAAGGCCGTGAAGGCTACGTCTGGTTTAACGGGATCCAGGCCTCACAAAGCGAAGCGCTGCTGAAAGCGAATATTCGCGACTTCGACCTCGCAAGCTTTGAGCGCCGTAAGCAGCAGATTGGAGAAGTTGCGCAAAAAATTGCCGCGCAGCACCCCACCGCACGCGTGGAGTACAGCCTCAGCGATACCTACAGCAACATCAGTAATGCCATTACCGACGATCGCCGGGCGATTGATTTGATTTTTGCCGCCCTGGATGAGCTGGGCATTGAGCCGAAGGTGATTCCGATGCGCGGCGGCACGGACGGGGCTGCGCTTTCGGCTAAAGGGCTGCTAACGCCGAACTTCTTTACCGGCGCGCACAATTTCCATTCACGGTTTGAGTTTTTACCGCTGCGGGCGTTTGAGGCTTCGTATAACGTGGCGCTGAAGCTTTGTCTGCTGGCGGCGAAGTAATTTCCCCTCACCCTAACCCTCTCCCCAAAGGGGCGAGGGGACCAGAACAGGGAGTTTAACCCTCTCCCCAAAGGGGCGAGGGGATTCATACAGAGAACGCTTGAATTCCCCCTCTCCCTTCCAGGGAGAGGGCCGGGGTGAGGGTTAACCTTTACTTCTTCCGCGCCAGCATCGTGGCGAAACGCAGCTTAATACGGTTGCCGTTTTCATCGGTCTTATGCAGCTGGCCCACGTCTTCGTTGTACTTCACCAGCTCCCAGCCTGCATAGTAGTCACGCAGCTCGCCCTCTTTAAAGGCAAACGGGAACCCTACCGTGCAAGGGAAGTCTTCGGTATCCATCGCCGCTACGATCAGATTGTAACCCCCGGGTTTGGTGCAGCGCTGCATATTGGCGATAAGTCCCGGGATCGTGCCGCGCTCAAGGAACATCATCACCACGGTTGAGAGAATAAAATCATACTCACCGTCAAAGCTCAGCTGGTTAAGGTCAACCTGCGCAGTCACGATGTTTTTCAGCCCTTCGGCCTCAATAATTTCGTTCAGCCGGGCGATGCTCATCGGGTTTTTATCCCACGCGGTGACGTCGAACCCTTTCTGATTCAGGTACAGGCTGTTGCGCCCGCCCCCACAGCCAAGATCCAGCGTTTTACCTGGCGCTACGTACTTCACGGCGTGCAGCACGTCAGAATGGGTGGCGGTCAGGCCATATTTTTCACTGTAGTAGCTTTCAGACTTCTCGGTCATGACAGATCCTTTTTTTCTGGCCTCGCGGTACGCAAAATCAATTTCCCCTGCATGAGCAGGATGAAAGTGCGAGCCAGCAGCAGGCCAATAATCACATTAGTAAAAATAAAGAGCGGTACCGCGATGAGGTGAAACAGGCCGTCGCCGCTGCCCGCGCTCAGGTGCAGCGCGGTGGTCGCCAGCGCGGAAATACCGAATGAGAAGCTCCAGAAGGAGGCGTTAAACGGCTGCGCCAGGTACCAGGGCATTAAGCGCAGCATAAAAATCAGCTGTAGCAGGCCATAGCCAAACAGCATTTTGGCAAAGAAATCCGTCACGCCGCCGTTTACAGCCAGATAAGCGCTGCAGGCCACCAGCGCGGGGGCAAGCTGAATACCCAGCGAGGTGCGCACCGGCGTCGGAAGCTCCCCGACGCTGCGCATGCGGTGCAGTATCGCCGGCTCGAGACTCAGCCAGGAAAAAACGCCCGCCCCAAGGAACAGGATCCCCAGGTCGTGATAGCCCAGCGCGCCGCAGGCCATCGCGCTAATAAAGTTATTCGCCACGGTCGGCAGGTAAAGCCCTGGCGTCGTGGCATCCTGCGGGTGCGTCCCTCGCCATAACCCGGCCGACTGCCAGGCGGCATAACACAGCTGAACCACGGCGCCAAAGCCAAACATCGCCACGGCAAGCGGGCGCAGATAAGGCGCCACGCCGATGGCAACCAGCATGGTTGTCGCCGGGAACAGGCTGACAAAGCTGCTCATCAAGGGATGATGGATTTCCGCAACAACGCTGTGCGGGTAGCGAACCAGGCGTGTGATAAATGCCAAAGCCAGCAGCAGCCAGATAACACCTGCGAGCGCGACCAGCGCCTCGCCCACGGCCGACGGCACCGGCCAAATGATAGCGGCATAGCGCCAGGCAAATCCCATGCCGATGATGCCCAGCACCATGCCAAAGTAGCCTGCGGGAAGGTTGATAAAGCTACCGGGGGTCGGTTTATTCATTTTGTTTATTTTTTAAAATGTATTTTAAATGCATTTTATGCGATTACGCCGCCGAACGCTATGCCGGTGAATTACCTGCTACGTTTATCAGCAGGACACAGCGAGAAACGGCGATGAAAAAATACCGGTTAACGGAAAATTCACGGCTTCATGATTATCAGCACGACGGCGAACTGCGGCAAGTCCGGCTCTGGCAAATTGAGGCGCTTTGCGATTTTAGCGACGTAGAAACCGGGCAAAGCGGCGGCTGGGTTGAAGAAGAAGCTAATCTGAGCCAGTCGGGAAGCTGCTGGCTTGAGCCTGACGCTTTTGTCTGGGGCGGTGCGAGCGTCGAGGACAACGCGATAATCCTCGGCGAGTCAGAAATTTGCCACCAGGCGAGGGTGAGCGGTCACGCCCGCGTTGAGAATTCTCGTATCAGCGGCGAGTGCCATATCTATGGATTGGCTCGCGTGCTGCATCACAGCGAGGTGATTGCAGTGCTGGGGCTGACCGAAGACGCCGAAATGCGGCTGCAAATCTACGGGAACGCCATGGTCAGCGCCTCCCGCATCATTCATCAGGCGCAGATTTACGGCGATGCGCGGGTGAGTAATGCCTTTGTCGAGCACCGCTCGGCCATTTTCGGCCACGCGATTATCGAAGGAAATGAGGAGAACAACGTGTGGATCTGCGACTGTGCGCAGGTGTCCGACAACGCACGTATTATTGCCGGCAGCGGCGACAGTCAGATCCCTACGATTCGCTATTCTTCACGGGTTTACGGCAACGCCATCATCGAGGGCGACTGCGTGCTGAAGCATCGCGTTCAGGTTTACGGCGACGCGGTGCTCATCGGCGGCCCTGTCCTGATGGACAACAACGTGCAGGTATACGGCCAGGCTAAAGTGACGGGCAACGTGCTAATCGAAAATAACGTGCAGATTTATGACGAGGCAGCGGTGGAAGGTATTGATGGCGAACTCATTCACCTTCGCGGCATGAAGGATATTAACGGCGAGCAGCGCATCACCCGCACGCCGTTTTATGGGGTGTTTTAATCGGCGATACGCCCGTAAATATTCTGGTCGTGGTACCCGCCGTTCAGGAATTCGGCCTGTTTCAGGCAGCCTTCGAGCGTGAAGCCGTTGCGCTGTGCCACCCGGTTGCTGGCCTGGTTAGTGACGATGCATTTGATAACAAACCGGCGCACCGTCCCTGCCTGCGCGTAGCTGCTAATTACAGCCTCAATCACGGCAGAAATTATGCCCTGCCCCTGCCTGTCCTCGCTCAGCCAGTAGCCGATGTAGGCCGTTTTGTTGGTCGGTTCTATCTGGTTAAAGGAAAACACGCCCACCAGCTCGCCGCGAAGGAGGATCATAAACATCTTCGCGTAGCCCTTATGATGTAAGACGTAGTTACCCTGCACCGTTTTGCGCGTGTCGTCCTCGGAAACAACATACTGCGGCCAGTTCATGGCTTTTTGCAGCCAGCTTTTGTTGCGCTGCACCAGCGCGAAAACAGGCTGAACGAACCGCTCGCTAACCGAATGCAGCTCGATTTCATCGTTGACCGTAATCACTTCATCCTGCCATTCCTGATGCTGCTCCACACGCGGCTCCCGTTTTTGCTTAGAGGTGACAGCCATCTTATGTCACTTTTACCAGGAAGTTGACTCCAATTTATACCGACAGAACAGTAATGAATAAAAATTCATTATGGATAAATGCAAAATCAATACTAAAAACCAATACCCCGCTCATTCCTTGCATTAATTTTCATCAAAATATGGAATGCTTCGCGAAAAATGACTTCAAATATTGAAGTCAAAAAACGATATGCTACGATGACATTGCACGTCGAATCATGGAAGGAATCATGGGATATGGACAGGAATACCTAAGAAACAAACATCGTCAAACGCTAATTCAAATTTTCATCAAGCCCGTTCCCTCCGGAGTGAAATGGCAGGATATAGAAAGGCTGGTGCTTGCCCTCGGCGGAGAGGTCAACCCCGGCCGCGGTTCACGTATACGCTTCCAGCTTAACGGCAGCATTGCCCATTTTCATCGCCCCCATCCTTCTCCAGAGACCGATAAAGGGGCCATAGCCAACCTGAAAGAATGGTTTGAGAGTATCGGAGTCACACCATGACCACTGCGGAAGCACTGCCAAACATTATGATCATCAGCGGCCAGCCAGCGTTGATCACCTGGGTTCCCGAAATAAACCTCTTTCGCGGGAAATTTCTCGGCTTAACCGGATACTGTGACTTCGTCGCCGACAGCGCGGCGGGGCTTATTCGTGAGGGTGAAATCGCCTTACAGTACTACCTGGAGGACTGCCATTCTGCGGGTATTGAACCTTTTGAAAAAGAAGAGAAAATGAAGACGTTCACGCTGCGCTATCCTGAATCCTTTGGCGAACGACTGAGTGTTGCTGCGGCCGAGCAGCAAATGTCGGTTAACAGTTACATCATTGATGTACTGACAAAACATTTGAGAAATCGATAAAAAAGCCCCGCGGCTTTTACGCGGCGGGGCTGGGGTGATTAACGCATTTCGCGGTCGTCGACGTATTTACGCTTATCCGCCGGCGGCGGGAAGTACTGGTACAGCCAGGTTTCACTGATGGCTTTCCCCTGGCAGCGCAGGAACATACGCATCTCGACCGGGTCGGTGGAGTCGTTGGTCGGATACCAGTCAAACAGAATGCGGTAGCCGTCAAACGGTTCGACGTAGAGGATCTCAACCTGCTTCGCTTCGCCGTTGGAGAGCGTTATCACCGGTTCAATGCCTTTCGGCGCGGCGGCTTTCAGGTCGCCGCCGACAAAATCAATAGCAAAGCGGCGGGACCATTTGTCCGGGAAGTGTTCGCCCGGCGCCCAGCCTTCCGGGAAGCTGCCCATGCCGGTACGGGTGGCGTAAACGCGGGCCAGATCCGTGGTGACAGGCGGCAGGCCGCTCCAGTAGAGACGGTATTTAAACTCGAACTCATCCCCGGCTTTGACCGGTTTTTCCGGCTGCCAGAAGCAGACGATATTGTCGAGGGTTTCGCCGGTGGTCGGGATTTCCATCAGGCCAACGGAGCCTTTGCCCCACTTGTTGCGCGGCTCCACCCACAGGCTTGGGCGCTTGTTGTACCAGCCCATGATGTCCTGGTAGCTGGCAAAATCGTGGTCCAGTTGCAGCAGGCCGAAGCCTTTCGGGTTTTCGTCCATGAAAGCGTTGAACTGCAGCTTTTGCGGGTTATTCAACGGGCGGCAAATCCACTCGCCGTTACCGCGCCACATGGCCAGGCGGTCGGAGTCGTGAATTTGCGGGTGAATGGTGTCGCAGGTGCGGCGTTCGTTGGTGCCGCAGGCAAACATACTGGTCATCGGTGCAATACCCAGCTGTTTGACGTCTTTACGGGCGTAAAGGTGGTTGTCCACCTCCATCACCACCCGCTCGGCTTCGCAGTTGATGGTAAATTTGTAGGCACCGGTCACGCTTGGACTGTCCAGCAGCGCGTAGACCACAAAAGTGGTGTCGGAAGCTTTTGGCGTTTCAAACCAGAACGAGGTGAAGTCCGGGAACTCTTCCGGCGTGTCGGTGAAGGTGTCCACCGCCAGGCCACGGGCGGACAAGCCGTACTGGTAAGTGCTGTCTACGGCGCGGAAGTAGCTGGCACCGAGGAATGACACCACGTCACGGCGCGCCAGTTCAGGCGCCTTAAAGACCTTCAGACCGGCAAAGCCGAGATCGGTCTGGCCTTCGAGCTGTTTGGTGTCCACGCCCGCGTCGTTGTAGTTAAACAATTCCGGACGGAAGTGAATTTCACGCGCCTGGTGGGTGGCAGAGTCCAGAGAAAACATTCTGACGCGGCGGCGGAACCCCATGCCGACGTGGAAGAACTGCACGTCGAGCTGGCGATTATCTATGTTGTTCCACAGCGAATGATTAGCATCATACTGGATGGCGTTGTAAGCCTGAGGCGTCAGGTTAGCAAGCGTGTTCGGCAGCGCTCTCGGCGCGCCTCCCCACGGTTTTTTCGACAGGTCATGCGCCATGCCCTGGAGCACTGCAAAATCGAAGGCAGTGGAGTGCCCGTCCGCAATGCCGGACTCGGCTGCAAAGGCGCTTCGGGAGAACAGCGTGGCAAGGGTCGGCGTGCCGCAGGCAGCGGCGAGAGCCATAGAGGCCTGGATAAAACGTCTGCGATTCATGCCTGAGAAATCGTCCTTATATGTCGATGTGTTTCGTCCCGCCCTCGGGCAGAACAGCGGCAAGAGACTGCTACCTGTACGACCGCACACTCTAGACAAAATTCACAATGAATCCAATGGGCGGTGAAGGCGTTTGAGGGAGGAACGAAGGTTTTTTTTCAGGAAACCAGATATTGCCGAAAAATGGACAATACTCTGGCGAAAAAAGCGCTAAAAATTTTAGCAGGCGGCCCGTCGGCGAGCCGCCAGAAAGGTTACTTCACGCTAACGTCGATGCCCGGGAAGAACTTCTGCGCAAGCCTGGTGACGGTGCCGTCGGCTTTGACTTTATCAATCGCCGCGTCCAGCTCTTTTTTAGTGACAGTGTCACCTTTACGCAGACCAAAGCCGATCCCGCTGCCGAGAATGGTATCGTCGCTCACCGGCTTGCCGATAAAACCAAAACCTTTGCCCTGCGGCGTGCTCAGGAAGCCCGCCTGACCCGCAGCGGACATCACCAGCGAGGCGTCAATGCGGCCGTTCAGCAAATCGGCCCAGGCCATGTTCTGATCTTTATACGACACGACGCTTACGCCCTGCTTCTCCCAATGTTCTTTGGCATAGGTTTCCTGAATAGAGCCCTGCAGCACGCCGATGGTTTTACCCTTCAGCCCTTCCGCCGTCGCTTGCAGGCCGCTGCCTTCTTTGCCGACCAGCTGAGAAGGAATGCGGTAGATTGGCTGGGTGAAATCAATGCTTTTTTGCCGCTGGGCGGTGATGTTCATCGCCGAGTTGATGGCGTCGAATTTCTTCGCGGCGAGCCCTGGGATCAGCGAGTCAAACGAGGTTTCAACCCAGCTACACTTGAGGCTGGCCGCCTGGCAAATCGCCTTGCCCAGCTCGATATCAAATCCTTCCAGCTCGCCCGCGCTGTTGCGGCTCTCAAACGGAGGATATTCCGCTTCCAGACCATAACGCAGCTCGCCGGCCGCCAGCGCAGAAAACGAAGAGCACAGCCCAAGAAGCAAACTTAGCGCATAAACTTTTTTCATCATGACCTCTATCAGCGTGGCTTAACCCGGCACAGCGCCTGCGCGCCCGCCCGTAATGTGGCTTCATCTTTAGCAAATGAGAGCCGGATAATGTTGTTATCGGTACCGTCGGTATAAAACGCGGAAAGCGGAATCGTCGCCACGCCATAGTCGGTAATCAGCCGCTTCACCATTTCGCTGTCGGACTCATCGCTGAAGTGCCCGAAGCGGGCCAGCAGGAAGAATGACCCGCCGCTCGGCAACAGTTCAAACGGCGATTCGGCCAGCAGAGACTGCATTAAATCACGCTTGCGCTGATAAAACGCCGCCAGCGAGAGATAAGTTTGCGGGTCGCTCATATAGTCAGCAAAGGCGTACTGCATCGGCGTATCGGCAGAGAACATCAGGAACTGATGCACCTTGCAGATTTCATCCATTAACGCCGCTGGCGCCAGGCAGTAACCCACGCGCCAGCCGGTCACGTGGAAGGTTTTGCCGAAGGACGACACAATCACGCTGCGCTCGGCAAGCTGCGGGTGAGTCGCCATGCCGTGATGCTTTTTGCCGTCAAACACGATGTGTTCGTACACTTCATCAGACAGGATAACGATGTCGGTGTGACGGGTTAGTGCCGCCAGCATCTCGAGGTCATGGGCGCTGAACACCTGCCCGCTTGGGTTATGCGGCGTGTTGACGATAATCATGCGCGTGCGCGGGGTGATAGCCGCCCGGACTTCATCCCAGTTAATGGTGAAATCCGGCAGGTTCAGCTTCAGCGCAACCGGCGTGGCGCCCTGCAGGCGAACTATTGGCGCGTAGCTGTCAAAAGAAGGCTCAAAGTAGATAACCTCGTCGCCGGGATGCACCAGCCCGCCAATGGCGGAATAGAGTCCTTCGCTGGCGCTGGCGGTCACCAGCACTTCATCGGCGGGGTTATAGCTTGAGCCGTATAGGCTCAGCACTTTTTCAGCAATAAGCTGCTTCAGGGAGGCCAGGCCGGTCATTGGGGCGTACTGGTTATGCCCTTCCTGCATCGCTTTGGTGACGCCGGCAATTAATTTCGGGTCGCAGGGAAAGTTTGGCGCGCCCTGAGAAAGGTTTATCGCCTGGTGCTGCGCGGAAAGCTGGCCGATCACCGTGAAAATCGTGGTTCCTACGTCCGGTAATTTTGAACGATGTTGTACCGGGGTTTGCATGGCCATAGCCGCTCCTGAACATTATGCGATGTGCATAACTATTCAATCCGGATGCGATTGCCACGACAATCGAATTGTTGTCATAATAGCTATGCAAAAAATGCATAGCTCAGCGGAGAGCGTTATGACCCGGCGTAATTTCCCCCTTAATACCCTCGATGCTTTCCTGGTCACCGCCAGGCACCTGAACCTCACCAGAGCGGCGAAAGAGCTGTGCCTGACTCAAGGCGCGGTCAGCCGCAAAATTGCCGCGCTGGAACAGTGGTTTGGCTTTGCGCTTTTTGAACGCCACGCGCGCGGACTACGTCTTACGCCTCAGGGCAGCGCCCTACTCCCCGATCTGCAGAGCGCCTTCAACAGGCTGCTGGACGTGGCAGACCGCGCCTGCCATAAGCCTGAAATTATCCGGCTCAAGGCCCCCACCTGCGCCATGCGCTGGCTGGTGCCCAGACTCATCCAGCTCGAACAGCGAATGCCGGAAATACAGGTGGCGCTGACCACCACCGTTGAGCACGGCATCAATTTCAAAAATGAGCCGTTTGACGCCGCAATTGTGTTTGGGCAGCAGGCAAAGAGCGGCACGCTGCTGTTTGAAGAAGCCCTGACCCCGGTCATCAGCCAGGGACTGCTGCCGCAACACGCGAGTGGCTGGGAGCGATTAACCTTTTTGCACCCAACCCGCGATCGTACCGACTGGTCGCTGTGGCTTTCAGATAACCCCGCGCCGTGGCAGGCCATGACTAAAAATCAGCACTTCGACACGATGGATCTTGCCATCAGCGCGGCCATTCAGGGGTTTGGCATTGCGATAGCAGACGAAACGCTGGTTGCCGAAGATATTCGGACCGGACGGCTGGTGCGACCGTTTGCCGGTAGCGTGAAAACCGGCGCAGGTTACCGGCTGGCGGTAAAACCCGACAGCGAACATGCCGCCGGGCTCGAGGGGTTTTGCAATGAGCTGCTCAGTCCAGGCTGACGTGGTGTTTCATCACCCGCTTAAACAGCTGCATCCTCATGCGCATAAAGCGATTTTCCACCTTAAATTTCGCCCGCAGGTGCACGCCCAGACGCAGCGTACGATCCCGCCCTTTGATGCTAGCAGGCCAGCTTACCGGCCCGGGTAGCGATTTGCTGTGCGCTCCGGCACTGCGGGCAAAACTTACCCAGTAGTCACCGACGTGCGCCGCAAACTGCAGGTCCCGTTCATTCACATATTCGCTGGCCGGCGGGGAGAGCTGCAGCGTGTTAAAGACATACGCCACTTCGTTGCCGTGCCAGGTGCCGTTGGCGTAGGTTTCTCGCTCGGCCTCTGCCACGTAGTCAAAATAGTAGCGCCAGCAGGGCTGACCGACGCGCTGCTGCGCCTGCATCACCACAAATCCTGACGTCGTAAACGCCATATCCCGGCATACCTGCCGCCCCAGTTCAGCGTCCCCTTTAACGCCCGGATAGAGCAATTTTATCAGGCCCAGGCCAAAACGCTTTTCCCGACGCAGCAGCTCAACCTGCCCGGCGGGCTCTATGCCGAAGTAGCTCAGCACGCTCGCTTCGTCGCTGTTGCTGCCGACCATCAGCGGCATGCGGTGCTGTCGCCCGGCGAAGAAAATATCCAGCATCGGTTCGGGCAGAACGATATCGCCGCTAATGGGCGTCGGGCCGATGTTCAGCGGAGCCTCCAGAGCCCACAGCTCGTCGGCGGGAAGCGAGCGCAGCGCTTCGGCGCTGGCATTTTGCAGCCCAAAATGTTCAGCCACCGCCACCCCACGCTTGAGGGCCTTGCGGCGATCGACGTCCGGCAAGGTATAGGCGCTTTGAACTATGCCTTTATGGAAAAGCCCGCTGGCTAATGGCGAAGCCAGCAGCGAGAGCACGCTGCGTGCCCCCGCAGATTCGCCAAACAGCGTCACGCTGGCGGCATCACCGCCAAAAGCGGCAATATTTTCTTTCACCCATTTCAGCGCGGCTATCTGATCGAGTAAGGCGAAATTATGAACCGGGCCATCAGGATTTTCTTCGTCCAGCGCAGGATGCGCAAAAAAGCCCAGGTGCCCGAGGCGATAGTTCACCGTGACTAATACAACGCCGCGCGAGGCCAGCGCCGCGCCATCGTAAGGCGGCAGCGAACCGGCCCCGATGGTGTAACCGCCGCCGTGCAGCCAGACCATGACGGGCAGCGGTTTGTCGTCGCGTCGGGCTGGCGTCCAGATATTGAGGTAGAGGCAATCTTCCGAGAACTGGCCGGGATCGCCGCCGCCGACCGCCTTGCAGTACTCCAGGCTTTGCCAACAGGCCGGGGCGAAGGTATCGGCGACGCGAACGCCTGGCCAGCTTTCAGGCGGCTGTGGCGCTCGCCAGCGCAGGTTTTCGGTGGGAGGCGCGGCAAAGGGAATACCGCGATACACCGCAATATCCCCCTGCAGGACGCCGCTCAGTTGACCCTGAGCAACGTTAACAACGTGTTCCATCTGCTGTTCCTTGTAACTGACATCCCAGCAGGGTAACGCGTTTACAGCAAACCGCAACGCCGTTTACTGCGATCTTCCGCCTGTTGATAAAGGCTAAATTCGTCGGTAACCGCCGTGCCGAGCGCCTCTTCGAATTCCTGCCGGCTGGAATGACCGTGCTGCCGGTGCCCGCCGTCGCTGCCCAGGTTCGACTGGAAAATGCCCGCAGCGCTGACCGGCAGGAAGTCTTCATAAACTATCGGCTGCGCGACAAGCCACCCGCGCTCGATAAGCAGCTGCGGATCGTCGCCCGGTTTGATGGACTGGCGATGCATGTCGCCCACCGGCGTCAGGCGATAGCGAAAATAGGCCAGCCCCTGACGGCGCAGCAGCGCATCGCTGTCCGGGAAGCGGCTGAACACTTCCTGCAGGTGATGCTGATGGCTAAGGTTGTCGGTGCCGTTGCCTGCTTCCAGCAGCAGCTCGTCGTACAGCGCCCGGCCTTTAGGCGTCAGCGCCACGCCACGCTGCTCGATTTCCCCAAAACGCGCGGTGTGCGTACCGTGGTGCTCGCCGGCAAACAAAATAGGTTCTTCCAGCGCTTTAAAGCTGGTCTGGCGAAGCAGAATGGGTCGCTCACGGCGAGGCGGGCCTTCAATAATGGCTTTTGGCGTGATGCCGCGTTCCGGCATCAGGGACTGCACGCGATCGATGTCCAGCGTGCGGGGCGTGAGGTGGTTGATGTGGCAGCCACGGAAGCAAACTACGTCGGCAATCAGGCGATGTTCGTCGTGCAGAGCGCGATAGGTGTCGGCATCCACCGTGGCGTGCTGATGCCAGCGGAAGGTTTCCAGCGCTTCGGCCACGAAGATATTGGCCTCATCTTCGCTAAAACTGCCCTGCTTATCATGAAGATCCAGCATCTCACGGCAGCGTGGAGTAAAAATGTCACGTTGAGCCAGAATCGCGGCGGCTCGCGCCCTGAGTTCCGGATTATCAATCAGCTCGAGGCGCAGCAGAGAGGTAAACACGCGGAAGGGGTTGCGGGCCAGCGCCAGGTCATCAATCGGGCGGAAGGCGGTAGAATGCACCGGCACCCCGGCCTGGGACAGGTCATAGTAGCCCACCGGATGCATGCCCATGACCGCAAAAATCCGCTTTAATACCGCCAGCTCTTCGGCTTTGCCAACGCGAATGGCACCGTGACGTTCCACGCTAAGCCTGGCCAGCTCGTCGGCGTTTTCCAGCTGCTGATGCAGTTCAGGATCGTGTTCCAGCACCGCCAGGTTCACATCGGCCACAAGCTCCAGTAAGGTGCCGTACTGCGGAACTTCTTGCTGGTACATCGCCGACATAGCTTGCGAAAATTTGTCCCGAATCTCATCGGCCGTGAGGGTGTTCGCCATGATGTCATGCCTCCAGTGGATAGTGCTGAAAGCGTAGAGCCTGGTGGATCACTTATCAGGAAGAATTTCCATTTTGTGATCTGCTTTGCAGCGCCTAAAAAGTAATTTTTTCAGCACATTACATAACATCGCGTTATGAAGAATGGCCATCCCCACGAGTATAAATTAACAAAAAATTAACTAAAACAGGCAGCACACAAATCTGCCGATCGGCGTCACTTTTCAGCGCATTAGCTGCACCCGCACCGGAAAAATCTCCTCTGATTTAAATCTGTTATGCGCTTAGTCATAGCCAAATGTTAATGATATTTTGCAATCAGGTTATCAAAATTCAACACCAAAGCTTGTCAGCGAAGCCGGACTGTTTTTAACATCGGCTATGGAAAAAAACGGTCTCTTCAATCAGCGCATTCGCTTGCGCCATTTGCATACTTTCGTAGCCGTCGCTCAGCAGGGAACCCTGGGTCGCGCGGCTGAAACCCTTAACCTGAGCCAGCCGGCTCTCTCCAAAACCCTCAACGAGCTGGAACAGCTGACCGGTACCCGCCTGTTCGAACGCGGGCGGCTGGGGGCCCAGCTAACCCTGACGGGCGAGCAGTTTTTAACCCATGCGGTAAAAGTGCTTGATGCCCTGAACCATGCCGGGCAGTCGTTTATTCGAAAAGAGGACAGGCCTTCTGATGTCGTGCGCATTGGCGCGCTTCCCACTGCTGCTCTGGGCATTTTACCGGCGGTTATCGGAGAGTTTCATAAGCATCAGAGCGACGTCACGCTCCAGGTTGGCACGATGAATAACACCATGCTGCTGGCGGGGCTGAAGTCCGGCGAGCTGGACCTGGGGATTGGGCGAATGTCCGATCCTGAGCTGATGACCGGCCTTAACTATGAACTGCTGTTCCTCGAGTCCCTCAAGCTGGTCGTGCGCCCTAATCACCCGCTGCTGCATGAAAATATTACCCTGAGCCGGGTGATGGAATGGCCTGCGGTGGTTTCACCTCAGGGCACGGTGCCGCGCGACAACGCGGAGTCTTTGCTTGCTTCACAGGGCTGTAAGCTGCCCGCGACCTGCGTTGAGACGCTTTCTGCTTCTCTCTCACGTCAGCTCACCGTGGAGTACAACTACGTCTGGTTCGTGCCGTCAGGTGCGGTGAAGGATGATTTGCGCCAGGGCACGCTGACTGCCCTCCCCGTCCCCATTCCGGGCGTCGGAGAGCCTATCGGTATTCTGACGCGCGTGGATACCCCGCTTTCAACGGCCGCACAGATTTTGCTGTCTTCAATTCGTAAATCGATGCCGGCCTGAGAACCGTAGCCGCAATCTCTGCGGCTACGGCCTTAACGGCTGCGTTTGGCGTGTTTTTCCCACGTTTCCAGTTTGGCCTGCTCTGATTTTTTTAAAGCAACATAGCAGGCCCCGCTGCCGCCGTGGTGCGGCATCGCCACGCAAAAAGCCTGAACCTCGTCAAACTCGGCCAGCCAGCGCCCAAGGAAACTGCGCACCACGTTGGCATGGGATTTATCTTCTCGCCCTTTGCCGTGAACGATCAGCAGATTACGCAGGCCATCCTGTTTCGCCTGCATGACGTAGGAAAAGAGCAGTTGTCGACAGCGTTCAACTGGCTGGCGAATCAGATTGAGACTGGCCTGCTGGCCGTATTTTCCGAGCCTGAGCTTGTCCAGCACGCCGTTCTGTAAGCCTTCACGCTTGTACTCAAGCGGCGTGTCGAGGGGGATGATTTCCAAAAAATCGGTGGTGAGAAAGTTGTCGAGCTGGGTGGGGTCCGGCTTTGCAGCAACGTTCTCTTTCTGAGGTTTGATCCACTGGCTGTCTGCGCAGTTTTTCAGCGGTTTGACATCCTCCATGGCGTCAAGAAACAGCGATTTGTCGTCAAGGTTCACGGTCAATCCTCCGGTGTTATCTGCGGCTACTATAACCTCGCCCTGCGTAGGGCTCAACGGGGATAATGCCAGGCTTCATTTCGTAAACACGGCGCATTATTTGCGCCACTGTTTTTTTAAAAAATAAATACTTTGCATTTGCGTTAAAAAAACGTGAATCAAATAACCGCAATAGCAATTATTACTATCTGCATTGGAAAATAATCACCGCCGCAATCAGGCTGCCCGGCTGACGCTATTTCGGCTCAACGGTCGGTCAGGCGATAATGGGTTTTCCGATGCTATTGATCGTTATTATCGTTGGATTCTTTTTCTGCCTGCATATTACTCCGCGGCGTTAATCCTTTTGGGGTCTGGCTGCTATCGTTGAACGCATGCTATCTTTTCAGCCTGCAAAGGGGCCGGACATCGGCCTGAACCCGCAATAAAAACGGAGTTTTGCCGTGCTGACGATATTAGAAGATAAAATTGACACGCCTGTTGGGCCGCTGTGGATCCTGTGCGATGAGCAGTTCAGGCTTCGGGCCGTGGAGTGGGAAGAACATAGCGATCGCATGGCACAGCTGCTCAACATTCATTATGGTGCGCAAGGTTTTCAACGCGTTAGCAGCCGAAACCCGAATGGACTGAGCGATAAGCTACGCGATTACTTTGCGGGCGACCTGGCGGTAATTGATGCTCTGCCTACGGCCACCGCAGGCACGGATTTCCAGCGTCAGGTTTGGCAAGCTCTGCGTGATATTCCCTGCGGGCGAGTGATGCATTACGGGCAGCTTGCGGAGCAGCTGGGCCGGGCCGGAGCGGCACGCGCTGTCGGCGCCGCTAACGGCTCAAACCCGGTCAGTATCGTGGTGCCCTGCCATCGCGTTATCGGCCGTAACGGGACGATGACCGGCTACGCGGGCGGCGTGGCGCGGAAAGAGTGGCTGCTGCGCCACGAAGGCTATTTATTACTGTAGAAGTTGCCAAAAGTGCGGCTATTTATTCCGAAACGGAGTCGCTGCACTTTAATGTTTCAGTGAATTCAACAAGATGACGGCCTTTTTTTAGCCCCCTACCTTTATTATTGTCCGGATAGCGTTCTGCCAGACTTACCTGATCGCAAAAAAGATGTTAAAATTGACCAATATCAATTACGGTCCGAGCATATCTATGATCCCTGAAAAGCGTATTATTCGACGAATTCAGTCTGGCGGTTGTGCTATCCATTGCCAGGATTGCAGCATCAGCCAATTATGCATCCCCTTCACGCTTAATGAGCATGAACTCGATCAGCTTGATAATATCATCGAGCGTAAAAAGCCGATTCAAAAGGGACAAACCCTGTTTAAAGCGGGTGATGAACTGAAATCGCTGTACGCTATTCGCTCCGGCACCATCAAAAGCTACACCATTACCGAGCAGGGCGATGAGCAAATCACCGGTTTCCACCTGGCGGGAGACCTGGTCGGCTTCGACGCCATCGGCACCGGCCATCACCCGAGCTTCGCTCAGGCGCTGGAAACTTCTATGGTGTGTGAAATCCCGTTTGAGACCCTCGACGATCTGTCCGGTAAAATGCCAAGCCTGCGTCAGCAGATGATGCGCCTGATGAGCGGCGAAATTAAAGGCGACCAGGACATGATTTTGCTGCTGTCGAAAAAGAATGCCGAAGAGCGCCTGGCGGCGTTTATCTACAATCTTTCTCGCCGCTTCGCCCAGCGTGGCTTCTCGCCGCGTGAGTTCCGCCTGACCATGACCCGTGGCGATATCGGTAACTACCTCGGCCTGACGGTGGAAACCATCAGTCGCCTGCTGGGTCGCTTCCAGAAGAGCGGTATGCTGGCGGTGAAAGGCAAGTACATCACCATCGAGAACATCGACCTGTTGTCAGACCTTGCGGGCCAGTCACGTAACGTCGCCTGATAATCCCCTCCTTTGCCGGATCGCCTTTTATTCCATTTATTGATCCGGCAGGGGCTCTCCACCTGTTTCATTCCTTTCTTATGGGTTAATCTTACTTCACAGACTGTGGTTAAGCAGTTGTAAGGAGACCTGTATGGCAAACTACCAAAACATGCTTGTCGCGATTGACCCGAACCAGGACGATCAACCTGCCCTGCGGCGTGCTGTTTATTTGCATCAACGGATTGGCGGCAGGATCAAAGCCTTCCTGCCTATCTATGACTTTTCCTACGAAATGACCACGCTTCTGTCGCCTGATGAACGCACCGCCATGCGCAAAGGGGTTATCAGCCAGCGTACGGCCTGGATTAAACAGCAGGCGCAGTACTACATTGAAGCCGGCATTCCTATTGATATCAAAGTGGTGTGGCATAACCGCCCGTTTGAAGCCATCATCCAGGAAGTGATCGCCGGCGGGCACGACCTGCTGCTGAAAATGGCCCACCAGCACGACAGGCTGGAAGCGGTAATCTTCACCCCAACCGACTGGCATCTGCTGCGTAAATGCCCTTGTCCGGTGTGGATGGTGAAAGACCAGCCGTGGCCTGAAGGCGGTAAAGCGCTGGTGGCGGTCAATCTTGCCAGCGAAGAGCTTTACCACAATGCGCTGAATGAAAAGCTGGTGAAGGAAACCCTGAAGCTGGCGGATGATGTCAACCATACCGAAGTCCATTTGATAGGCGCCTACCCGGTCACGCCAATCAACATTGCCATTGAGCTGCCTGATTTTGACCCGAGCGTGTATAACGACGCGATTCGCGGCCAGCACCTTGTCGCCATGAAGGCGCTGCGCCAGAAATACGCCATCGACGAGAAGATGACCCACGTTGAGAAAGGGCTGCCTGAAGAAGTGATCCCGGACATGGCCGAGCATCTGCAGGCCGGGATTGTGGTACTTGGTACGGTGGGCCGCACGGGGCTGTCTGCGGCATTTCTGGGCAATACCGCAGAGCAGGTCATCGACCATCTGCGCTGTGATTTACTGGTCATAAAGCCGGATGATTACCAGACGCCGGTCGAAATGGACGATCCGGAAGACGACTGATGTCGTCAGGCTCTTAAGCAAAAATCCCGCTGAATACCGGCGGGATTTTTATTTGTCGCTCAGGCGTTATCATCGAGGCGAATGATGATGCCCCGCAGGTAATCGAGCACCATTCGCTCACTCTCCGCCAGCGGTTTCCCCTGCAGCAGCACGGCGCCAACATCCATATAGGTTGCGCTATCCTCTATCGTTTTTCTCATCACCCGCAGCCCCTCAAGCGACCAGGGACGATAAACCAGATCGGACAGAATGGTGACGCCCCTTCCCTTGGCCACCAGGCTGCGCACGGTTTCAAAAGACGTGGTGGTAAAAGTAACGTTGGGCTGCCCGCCTTTCGCCTGCCAGTGCTGGCAAATCACGTCCGGGTATTTGTCCGTATCCAGCATGATAAACGGCACGCCTGCGATATCGGCCAGCTTTATCGCGGGCTGGTTCAACAGCGGATGCCCCTGCGAAACCCACAGGCGGCGCTGCGAGCGGATAAATGTCTCAACGTTCAGCCCTGCGTCGTGGATGATATTCGACGTCAGCACCAGGGCAAACGCCAGCATTTTGTCCCGAAGCTGTTGGATAAGCTCAGCGGGATCGTCTTCAACAAAGCGGAGGGTCATCAGCGGGAAGTGCTGTTCAACCTCGCTGATAATTGCCGGCAGCAGGTAGGCGGCAAGCGTCTTCGCAATGCCGATGGTCAGCTCTCCGGCTGCCAGCTCAGGCTGGTACTGCAGGTCTTCTATGGCATGCTGGCTGTCGCTGATGATTTTGCGGGCATGAAGTAAAAAGCGCTCGCCGGACGGCGTGAGCTGCACGCCCCTGGGCTGACGCAGGAAAAGCTGACTGTTCAGGGCCTCTTCCAGATTGCGCATGGCCACCGTCATTGATGACTGCGAAATATGGCAGCGGGTTGCCGCTTTAGAGATCTGTTTCGTCTGTGCTAAGGCGATGAAAAACTCCAGTTGCCGCAGAGTAAATTTCATAGATAAAAACGATACCTTGAAATGGAAAAGATGAATTCGCTTTACACCAGGCGGATGTTTATCCTTTTCCTATCGACTAAAAAGCGTTACACGCCTTTAAAATCAAGCCATCAGGCGCCTGAGCAGACGTTAATTTACCGAGCTGGCCGCATGCCTCATCGTAATTATAGATAAAAGCGATATCTACACGGCATCCTGCCAGCATCATATGATGGAAATCAATCTATGCCGTATTTATTACTCAGCCTCGCCGCCCTGTTCTGGGGAGGTAACTATGTTGTCGGGCATTTACTGGTGGCTCAGGCCGATCCAATTGTTCTCTCAGAAGCCCGCTGGTTGCTGACCGCGCTGCTGTTAATGGCGCTTTACGGGGCGCAGGTTAAAAAACAGTGGCCGGAGATGATGCAGGCCAGGGGCACGGTCTTTTTTCTGGCGCTTTGTGGCCAGGTGCTGTTTCCGGTGACGTTGTATGTGGGACTGCAGTACACCTCCTCGCTCAACGCCGCCATTTACCTGTCGACCACGCCAGCGCTGGTGCTGCTTATCAATAAGCTAGTGTTCAGGGAGGTCATCTCGCGCCGCAACATTCTGGGCGTTATTTTGAGTTCCGCAGGCGTGATCTATCTGGTAATGCAGGGGGATTTGCTGCATCTCAACACGTTGAAAAACCTGAACCGGGGCGATGCATGGACGATGGGATCGGCGGCAAGCTGGGCGCTCTATTGTGCATTTTTACGGCTTAAGCCCAAAACCATCGGCGGTAATGCCTTTGTCGCCGTCAGCGCCGTGATTGGTGCCCTGGTGCTAATTCCGCTGCTTGTTTTTACGCTTATGCACCAGCCGCAGCCGTTTAAAGGCCAGTATCTGAACACTGGTTTTTTAGCCGGGCTGGGCTACCTGGTTATCTTCCCTTCATGGCTGGCTTATCTGCTTTGGAACAAAGGGATTTTAGCGATTGGCGCAACGCGGGGAGAGATCTATTCGCACCTGATCCCGCTCAGCGGCGGCGCGTTCAGCATTCTGTTTTTGAATGTCCCGCTGCACGCTTTTCATTTGATAAGCGCGTTGTTGATTACTGCCGGGATAGCCCTTTGCTCAGGACAGGCAAAAAAAAGCCGCCCTTTCGGACGGCTTTCGCGAGACAGTTGACGCTTAAAGCGCTTTCAGAATCGCTTCGACGCTGGCTTTGGCATCGCCAAACAGCATCTGAGTGTTTTCTTTAAAGAACAGCGGGTTCTGAACGCCTGCGTAGCCGGTATTCATCGAACGTTTAAACACAATGACGTTCTGCGCTTTCCAGACTTCCAGTACCGGCATGCCGGCAATTGGGCTGCGCGGATCGTCCTGGGCGGCAGGGTTAACGGTGTCGTTAGCCCCGATCACCAGCACGGTGTCGGTATCGGTGAAGTCGTCGTTGATTTCGTCCATTTCCAGCACGACATCATAAGGCACGCGGGCTTCCGCCAGCAGTACGTTCATGTGCCCCGGCAAACGACCGGCTACGGGGTGAATACCAAAGCGAACTTTGATCCCACGCGCACGCAGCTTCTCGGTAATTTCCGCGACCGGATACTGTGCCTGAGCCACCGCCATGCCGTAGCCCGGGGTGATGATCACCGAGGTCGAGTTTTTCAGCATCTCAGCGGTTTCTTCCGCGCTGATTTCACGGTGCTCACCGGCCTCTTCTGTTTCACCGCTAGAGGAACCATCGGTGCCAAAGCCACCTGCGATAACGCTGAAGAATGAACGGTTCATCGCCTTACACATGATGTAAGACAGGATGGCACCGGATGAACCAACCAGCGCACCGGTGACGATAAGCAGGTCGTTGCTGAGCATAAAGCCCGCCGCCGCCGCTGCCCAACCGGAGTAGGAGTTAAGCATTGACACCACAACCGGCATGTCTGCCCCACCGATGGAGGCCACCAGATGCCAGCCAAACGCCAGCGCGATAACGGTCATAATCAGTACCGCCAGCACCTGCATGCCGACGCTTTCGGTACGCACGAATACCAGCAACAGCGCAAAGGAAACCACCAGCGCTGCGAGGTTGAGCTTATGGCGGTTTGGCAGCATCAGCGGTTTAGACGAAATTTTACCGCGCAGCTTACCGAAGGCCACGATAGACCCGGTGAAGGTCACCGCCCCGATAAAGATCCCGATGAAGACCTCCGTCAGGTGGATGTTCTCCATGATCGGCTCAAGACCCGGACCGTGATCCAGGTAGCTGTTAAAGCCCACCAGCACCGCCGCCAGACCCACAAAGCTGTGCAGCACGGCAACCAGCTCAGGCATTTCGGTCATTTCGACCTTTTTCGCCAGGTGAATACCAATCGCGCCACCAATAACCATGGCGATGATAATCCACACCACATTGCCGGTTTCCGGGCCAAAAATGGTCGCCACCAGCGCAATCGCCATCCCCGCCATACCGAACAGGTTGCCCTGCTTTGAGGTTTCGTGTTTGGACAGGCCAGCCAGGCTAAAAATAAACAGGATCGCGGCAACAATGTATGCAGCTGTAACTAATCCTCCAGACATTTGTTACCCCTTAGTTCTTCCGGAACATTTTCAGCATGCGCTGAGTGACGGTGAAACCACCAAAAATATTGATACTGGCGATCAGTACCGCAATGAAGCTCAGGAAGCTGACCCAGCCGCCGTGACCAATCTGCAGCAGCGCGCCGACGACGATAATCCCTGAAATAGCGTTGGTCACCGACATCAGCGGCGTGTGCAGCGCATGAGAGACGTTCCATACAACGTAATAGCCGACGACGCAGGCCAGAGCAAACACGGTGAAGTGGCCGAGGAACTCTTTTGGCGCAACGCTCGCAAACCAGCCGAACAGAATAATCGCCAGCGCCATCAGGCCGTATTTAAACCACGGCGAGGTGGGTTTTTTCTCTGGCACCGGTTCTGCTGCAGGTTTTGCCTTCGCCTGAGGCTGGGCAGAAACCTGAATCGGAGGTGCAGGCCAGGTGACTTCGCCCTCGCGAATAACCGTCACACCACGTACCACAACGTCATCAAAATCGACGGTAATGTTGCCGTCTTTTTCTTTGCACAGCAGCTTAAGCAGGTTAACGAGGTTGGTACCGTAAAGCTGGGAAGACTGCGTTGGCAGGCGACCTGGCAAATCGGTATAGCCGATGACCTTCACGCCGTTCGCGGTGACGGTGACCTGGTTCGCAACGGTATATTCGCAGTTGCCGCCGTTTTGCGCGGCGAGATCGACGATAACGCTCCCCGCCTGCATGGAGTCCACCATTTCACGGGTGATCAGCTTCGGGGCCGGTTTGCCTGGGATTAACGCGGTGGTGACAATGATGTCGACCTCTTTCGCCTGGGCCGCAAACAGCGCCATTTCCGCGTCAATAAAGGCCTTCGACATCACCTTCGCATAGCCGTCCCCGCTGCCGGCTTCTTCTTTGAAGTCCAGCTCCAGGAATTCGGCGCCCATGCTTTGCACCTGCTCTTTTACTTCCGGGCGGGTATCAAACGCACGCACAATGGCGCCGAGGCTGTTGGCCGCGCCGATGGCAGCAAGCCCCGCAACGCCCGCACCAATCACCATGACTTTGGCAGGCGGTACTTTCCCTGCGGCGGTAATTTGCCCGGTAAAGAAGCGGCCAAATTCATGTGCGGCTTCTACGATGGCACGATAGCCGGCGATGTTCGCCATGGAGCTAAGCGCATCCAAAGATTGCGCGCGCGAAATACGCGGCACAGAGTCCATCGCCATCACGGTGATGTTCCGCGCCGCGAGCTTTTCAAGCAGTTCGGGGTTTTGCGCTGGCCAGATAAAGCTCACCAGCGTTGACCCTTCGCGGGCAAGCTCAATTTCGTTTTCCAGCGGTGCGTTCACTTTAAGAATAATGTCCGACTGCCAGACATCTGCGCTGTCGGTGATGCTCGCACCCGCGCGTTCAAACGCTTCGTCATCAAAGCTTGCCAGTTTTCCGGCATCACTTTCAATGGCGACCGTGAACCCCAATTTTATCAGCTGCTCTACCGTTTTCGGCGTGGCTGCCACGCGGGATTCATTGGTCAACCGCTCTCTTGGTACACCAATACGCATAGTATTCCCTTCCACCTGTTTTTGATGATGGTTTGCCAGACCTTGCCATGGCCAGACGCAAGCATCCGCCCGCACTCTGCCGGCAGATATCTGTTCCATTACCACTTCAACAAAAAATACATCTGTAACAAACTTTTTATAACCTACTGAAAATAACGACTGTGATCTAGATCCGCATCCGGGTATTTGTATTTTTATCGCAAAAATTCAGCTATCGCGTGGCCAGGCAGCTATTTTTATCTCTATTTACGCGCCAGGGCCTGATAATACGCTTAAGCGAAGCGGTAAGACATGATTCTACGCCGCAGCAAAACCCATTTTTAACAACGCATTAACTAAATAAGTCATAAGCTTTATCAGTTTTACCGGTGAATGCCTCTTTTTTTAACTTAATAACGATTGCTGCCGTCGTTCGTCGTCGGGAAGGCACAAGGCGTGAAAAATGGCGCAGACAAGGACGTTATTTCAAGCCATAATCGGCGACTAATCGGTCTTTATCAGAGAACGCAGTACTAGTACTCATTTTGCGCAAGGCGAAGGATTATTTTTATGAATCTCAAGAACACCCTTCTGGCGTCGGCTCTTATTTCCGTGACTTCGCTGTCCGCTCAGGCGGCGACCGAACTGACCCCAGAGCAGGCGGCCGCACTTAAGCCGTACGATCGTATTACCGTAACGGGCCGTTTTAATGCTATCGGCGACGCTGTTGCTGCCGTTTCTCGCCGCGCAGATGCCATAGGCGCCGCTTCATTCTACGTGCTGGACACCAGCGCAATGGGCGAAAGCGGTAACTCCCGCGTCGTGGCTGACGTTTATAAAAATGATGCCGCTAAAGCCGATGCGCCTAAAAATCGTGTCATCAACGGCTTGATGGAACTGCCGAAGGATCAGGCCTATAAGCTTGAACCTTTTGATACGGTGACCGTTCAGGGCTTCTTCCGTACCCAGCCCGATGTCAACGACGCGATCACTAAAGCCGCGCGTGACAAAGGTGCCGCGTCCTTCTTCATCGTACGCCAGGTTGATACCAACCAGGGCGGCAACCAGCGCGTAACCGCCTTTATTTATAAAGCGGATGCTAAAAAACGTGTTGTTCAGAGCCCGGACCTGCTGCCGGCCAACTCCGAAGCGGGCAAAGCCGCGTTAGCTGCGGGCGGCGCAGCCGCGAAGAACGTGGAAATTCCGGGCGTTGCTTCCTCTGAAACCCCGTCCTCTGACGTTGGCCGTTTCTTCGAAACACAATCTTCACAGGGTACGCGCTACACCGTAACGTTACCTGACGGCACCAAAGTTCAGGAAGTGAATAAGATTACGGCTGCCCAGATGGTACCGTTTGACAGCATCAAGTTCACCGGCAACTTCAGCAGCATGACCGACGTCTCCTACCAGGTGGCGAAGCGTGCGGCAGCTAAAGGGGCTAAGTTCTACCACGTCACCCGCCAGTGGCAGGAACGTGGCAACAACTTAACCGTTAGCGCTGACCTGTTTAAATAAGATACACCATCAATGCAAGGGCAGCTTACGCTGCCTTTGTTTGAAGGCAAGTAAATCACAGAATGTAATTCATTGTTTTTATTTAAAAAACGTAAGTTTTTTGAAAGGCAATGAATCATCTCAGTCATGAAAGGGCAGCTTACGCTGCCTTTTTTTTTGCACTCAAGTCATTTTATCGCACCACGCGCATTGCAAGCAGTGTGCACACTCCGTAAAATCCCGCGCCTTAGAGCGATCCTCCATTTATATGCGAAAAAGCAAAATAATTATGCGGGATCCTTTCCGACCTCAACAGGATACCTATGGAAAAGAAACTTGGCCTCGCAGCGCTAACCGCGCTGGTATTAAGCTCCATGCTCGGCGCTGGCGTATTCAGCCTGCCGCAGAATATGGCAAGCGTAGCGAGTCCGGCAGCGTTACTGATCGGCTGGGCGATCACTGGCGTTGGTATTCTTTTACTGGCTGTGGCGATGCTGGTACTTACCCGACTGCGCCCCGATCTTGATGGTGGAATATTCACCTACGCGCGCGAAGGCTTTGGCGAGTTAATCGGCTTTTTCTCCGCCTGGGGTTACTGGCTCTGCGCGGTGATAGCCAACGTGTCTTACCTGGTGATTGTCTTCTCGGCGCTGAGTTTCTTTACCGATACGCCGGAACTGCGCCTGTTTGGCGACGGTAATACATGGCAGTCGATCGTCGGTGCCTCCGTGCTGTTATGGATGGTGCACTGGCTGGTTCTGCGAGGCGTACAGACGGCGGCCAGCATCAACCTGGTCGCTACGCTGGCTAAGCTGCTGCCTTTAGGGATGTTCGTGGTGCTGGCGGCCATAGGCTTTAAACTCTCGACCTTCTCCCTCGATTTCACCGGCATCAAGCTTGGCGTTCCCGTTTGGGAGCAGGTGAAAAATACCATGCTTATAACCCTGTGGGTGTTTATCGGCGTGGAAGGTGCGGTTGTGGTATCCGCACGTGCGCGAAATAAAAAGGATGTTGGTAGGGCAACGCTGCTGGCGGTGGTTGCCGCGCTGAGCGTCTATCTGCTGGTCACGCTGCTTTCGCTTGGCGTTGTGGCTCGTCCTGAACTGGCGGCAATGCGTAACCCGTCGATGGCCGGCCTGATGGTTGAAATGATGGGGCCATGGGGCGAAGTCATTATCGCTGCCGGGCTGATTGTCTCGGTATGCGGCGCGTACCTGAGCTGGACGATTATGGCGGCTGAGGTGCCACTTCTGGCGGCGACCCATAAAGCCTTCCCGGGAATGTTCGCTCGACAGAATAAAAATAACGCCCCGTCGGCCTCCCTTTGGCTCACGAATATCAGCGTGCAGGTGTGCCTGGTGCTGATCTGGCTCACCGGGTCTGACTACAACACGCTGCTGACCATTGCTTCAGAAATGATTCTGGTGCCTTATTTCCTGGTCGGTGCTTATCTGCTCAAAATCGCCACTCGTCCGCTGCATAAGGCGATTGGCATCGGGGCCTGTCTTTACGGCCTGTGGCTCCTTTACGCGTCAGGGCCGATGCATCTTCTGCTCTCGGTGGTGCTGTATGCCCCTGGATTATTAGTGTTTCTTTACGCGCGTCATACCCATACGCACGAAAAGTCGCTAAATTTAAAAGAAAGAACCATTATTGGCCTGATGCTGCTGGCAGCATTTCCGGCGACCTGGATGCTGGTGGGCTAATCGACACCCTCCCCGGCCGCGATGTAGATTAGGGGAGCATGACTATTAATCGTCCAATTCTTATCACCGGTGCCGGGCAACGTATTGGCCTGGCGCTGGCTCAGCATTTTCTGGCTAAGTCTCAGCCATTAATCATTAGCTACCGCACGCGGCATTCTGCCGTCGACATGCTCGAACAGGCAGGGGCCGTTTGCCTTCACGCTGATTTTTCGAGCAATGAAGGCATCCTTGAATTCGCCGCAAGAGTGAAGTCGCTTACGCCTTCGCTGCGAGCCCTCATTCATAATGCCAGTGAATGGCAGCCGGAGAGTCGCGACACCGCGCTCGGCGATACATTGCAGGCAATGATGCAGATCCACGTTGCGGCCCCCTACTTGCTTAACCACGAGCTTGAAACATTGCTGCGCGGCCACGGACAGGCGGGGAGCGATATTATTCACCTCACCGATTACGTCGCTGAGCGCGGCAACGATAAGTATATTGCCTACGCCGCCAGCAAAGCCGCACTTGAAAACATGACGCTTTCGTTTGCCTCGAAGCTGGCTCCCGAAGTCAAGGTCAACGCCATCGCGCCGGCGCTAATCATGTTTAACGCCGGAGACGATGCAGACTATCGTCAGCGCTCGCTGAATAAATCGCTAATGAAGATCGCGCCAGGCGAACAAGAGATTGTCAGCCTCGTTGAGTACCTGCTGGCCAGCCGCTATGTCACCGGCAGAAGCCACGCGGTGGACGGTGGACGCCACCTACGCTAACGCTGTTTACCAACCATTAATGGTGTAATCTATTGCATCATTGTATGTTAAATTTTTAACAGCCGACGCGGCGGATTATGAGCAAAATAGTTTACGTGGAAGACGACCCGGAAGTCGGTAGCCTGATTGCCGCCTATCTCGGGAAACACGACATTGACGTTATTGTTGAAACACGCGGCGATCGCGCCGAGGCGGTTATCCAGCAACAGCAGCCGGACCTGGTCCTGCTTGATATTATGCTCCCGGGAAAAGACGGGATGACGCTGTGTCGGGATTTGCGCCCACAGTGGGATGGCCCGATTGTTTTGCTGACCTCATTAGACAGTGATATGAACCATATTCTCTCGCTTGAGATGGGTGCTAATGACTATATTTTGAAAACAACGCCGCCTGCCGTGCTTCTGGCACGGTTGCGACTGCATTTGCGCCAACGCGTTTCAGCCCAACAAACGGCTGACACCACCGCCAGTAACCTCAAGCCGCACAAAGCCATTCGTTTTGGCACGCTTTGTATCGACCCGCTCAACCGCCAGGTAACGCTTGGTGATGAAAACGTCGTGCTGTCGACGGCCGATTTCGATCTGCTGTGGGAACTGGCAACGCACGCGGGCCAGATAATGGACCGTGACGCTCTGTTGAAAAATCTACGTGGCGTGACCTACGATGGGATGGATCGCAGCGTGGACGTGGCCATTTCTCGCCTGCGTAAAAAGCTGCTTGATAACGCCACTGAGCCTTTCCGCATTAAAACCGTACGCAATAAAGGCTATTTGTTTGCGCCCCATGCCTGGGAAAGTGAAGCTTAATGGTAGGTGTACCAGGCGAATAAACCCGCTAACGCGGGTTTTTAGACAAACATCTACTTCACCGGCGTTTTTATATCTAGGAAAGTAAGCAGATCGACGTTCTCTGTGTTCCTGGCCATCTCGTTCAGTGCGGTGAGGGTAAAGCCATAGGCTTTATCACTGGTGTCATCAACGCTGTATACAAACTGACGTGAGCCATCCTGAGTAGCACAGCTAATACTCCACTCTCCATTCTGTTGTTTATTATTTGAACAACGCTGAGGGCCAAAACTGTAGGAAAGATAGGACTCAAGCCTGTCTTGTGCAGTAGAGACAAACGGAGGAACAGAAGAGTTGAAACCGGAAAGAACAATCCCCCCACCAGCCAAAAGAAGTACAGCAGCAGCAGAACCCCATTTTTTTGTCATTGCCAAAATCCCTATGAATTAACATCTAAAAATTATCTACGCATGTTAGCCCGTTAAAATAGCACGTTGATTTTAGATAAAGATGAAGCTGATACGAGAAAATTCTTAAATACCGACACGGTTTTCAGAAAAAGTTCATCAGTGCCTGACCAAAAACTCGGGACTGGAGATTGAAAACAATATTATATTGGATTGAATACTACTTTCGACGTAACGCTGGATATAATGCTGTAATAGCGGCAGGAGAAACCTGAAGCACATACGTATGTCATTAATTTACGGTAATATTTAATGAAAAAGCTGTTCGTGCAGTTTTACCTTCTGCTGTTTGTCTGCTTCCTGGTGATGACCATGCTGGTCGGCCTGGTGTATAAATTCACCGCCGAACGCGCGGGCCGCCAGTCGCTGGATGATTTAATGAAAAGCTCGCTGTACCTGATGCGAAGCGAGCTGCGTGAAATCCCGCCGCGTGACTGGAATAAAACCATCAACGATCTCGACCTGAACCTCTCTTTTAAGCTCAATATCGAGCCGATGAGCAAGTTCAAGCTAGATGACGTTGCCGCCCGTCATCTGCGGGAGGGTGAAATCGTGGCGCTGGATGAGGAGTACACCTTTATCCAACGCATTCCGCGCAGCCACTATGTGCTTGCGGTGGGCCCGATTCCTTACCTGTTTTATCTGCACCAAATGAGGCTGCTGGACATAGGCCTGATTGCCTTTATTGCCATCTCACTCGCCTTCCCGGTGTTTATCTGGATGCGCCCACACTGGCAGGACATGCTCAGGCTGGAAAGCGCTGCTCAACGCTTTGGTAAAGGGCATCTCGATGAGCACATACATTTTGATAATGCCTCAAGCTTTGAACGATTAGGCATCGCCTTTAACCAAATGGCCGATAATATTAATGCCCTGATTGCCAGCAAAAAGCAGCTAATCGACGGGATTGCGCATGAGCTCAGAACGCCGCTGGTTCGCCTGCGTTACCGCCTTGAAATGAGCGATAACCTCAGCACAGAAGAGTCGCAGGCGCTCAATCGTGATATTGGCCAGCTAGAGGCGCTGATCGACGAGCTGCTCACCTATGCACGCCTTGACCGCCCGCAGACCGAACTTCATCTTGCACACGTGAAATTTGCCAGTTGGATGGAAACGCACATTGCCGACGTACAGCTCATCCACCGTCAGCGTCAGATAGCCCTCGAGACAGATACCGTCACCGCTATCGACTATGGGGCGCTGGATCTTCGCCTGATGGAGCGAGTCACCGACAACCTGATCAACAACGCCCTGCGCTACAGCCAGCAGCAGCTGCGCATCAGCCTGTGGCGTGAAGGTGATATTGCGAATCTGCAGGTTGAAGATGACGGCCCGGGTATTCCGGAAGAAGAACGCGCCCGCGTATTCGAGCCTTTTGTTCGCCTCGACCCGAGCCGCGATCGCGCCACCGGTGGCTGCGGCCTTGGCCTGGCGATAGTGCACTCCATCGCCGTTGCCATGGGCGGGCAAGTCACTATTGATAGCAGCCCGCTGGGCGGCGCCAGCTTCCGTTTTTCGTGGCCGGTCAACACCACTTACCTCTCCTGACTCTCTGGCCCGAACACCTGTCGGGCCCGTTTTTCCCTGCTGAACACAAACGACGCTATTGCTGAAGTGTGCACCTGCTGCTACAGTTCTTTAGTATGTTGTAACTAAAGAGAGCCCTCATGCCACGCTACGATATTATTGAACGATTGACGTCCACCTGCCGCGAGCTGGAACAACAGCTGATTGTGCTGCGTGAACAGCTCGGGCAATTCAGGCTGTTGAGCGGGAGAGTTTTTACGCTGCCAACGATTGAAAAAAGCAAAGAACACGATCCGCTCTCGGCTATAGAAGTGACGCAACGCGTGGGCCAGGAAGCGCACCAGGCTGCCGTCGCCCACTTTACGCGGCTGTTTATCCAGCAGCAGTCGGAAAAAACCAGCACCAAGGCCGCCGTGCGTTTGCCTGGTGCGCTCTGCTATTCAGTGACCGAAGATCAATTCCAACAAACCAGCGTGCTTCTGGAACATATCAACCAGCTAAAGTACTCACTGGAGCACATTATCAGCGTCGAGTCTGAGCTGCCCTCTGCCCAGCGTTTTGAGTGGGTGCACCGCCACATTCCCGGCCTGCTTACCCTGAACGCCTACCGCGCTATCACCCTGCTTGAAACGCCGGATACCGTGCGCTTCGGCTGGGCCAATAAGCAGATAGTCAAAAACCTTAGCCGCCAGCAGGTGCTGGAGATGCTTGAGAAAAGCCTTAACGCCGGGCGGGCCGTGCCGCCATGGACGAAAGAGCAGTGGGCTGAACGCGTCGCGCAGGAAATCAATGATGTTCAAAGGCTGCCGGAAAATACCCGGCTGAAAATCAAACGCCCGGTCAAGGTCCAGCCCGTGGCGCGCGTCTGGTACCAGGCGCAGCAAAAACAGGTGCAGTATGCCTGCCCTACTCCGCTGATCGTGTTATGCCGACAGGAAAGCGGTGAAACACCGCCCGATTTAGGGGAACTGCTGAATTATGACGCGGAAAATATTCGCCATCGCTACAAGCCGGAAGCGCAGCCGCTGAGACTGATTATCCCGCGGCTGCACCTTTACAGTGAAAGGTAAAACTTACGACTTCATGCTGCCGACCATATCCTCCGGGCGAACCCAGGCATCGAACTCTTCTTCGGTCAGGTAACCGAGCTTGAGCGCCGATGCCTTAAGGGTCAGTCCCTCTTTATGGGCTTTTTTGGCAATTTCTGCCGCTTTGTCATAGCCGATATGGGTGTTGAGCGCGGTCACCAACATCAGCGACTCGTTCAGCAACTGGCTGATGCGGTCACGGTTAGGCTCGATGCCCACCGCACAATGTTCGTTGAAGCTTTCCATGCCATCGGCCAGCAGGCGAACGGACTGCAGGAAGTTATGGATAACCATCGGGCGGTAAACGTTCAGCTCGAAGTTACCGGACGCGCCGCCGATGTTCACCGCCACGTCATTGCCCAGCACCTGGCAGCACAGCATGGTCACGGCTTCGCACTGGGTCGGGTTCACTTTCCCCGGCATGATGGAGCTGCCCGGCTCGTTCTCAGGGATAGATAGCTCGCCGATACCGCAGCGCGGCCCGGAAGCCAGCCAGCGAACGTCGTTTGCGATTTTCATCATCGAAGAGGCCAGCCCCTTCAGCACGCCATGCGCGTGTACCAGCGCATCGCAGGTGGCGAGCGCTTCAAACTTGTTTGGCGCAGTGACGAACGGCTGCTTCGTGAAGTCAGCCAGCTCTTTTGCCACGCGAACGGCATACTCAGGATGGGTGTTCAGCCCGGTCCCCACCGCCGTGCCGCCCAGCGCCAGCTCCGCCAGATGCGGCAGGCTGTGGTCGATATGCTTCAGGTTATGCTCAAGCATCGCCACCCAGCCGGAGATCTCTTGCCCAAGCGTCAGCGGCGTGGCGTCCTGCAGGTGGGTACGGCCGATTTTGACGATATCTTTAAAAGCATCCGCCTTTTTCGCCAGCGTTTGTTTGAGCACGTTTAGCTGCGGCAGCAGATGCTCGCGTACCGCGATAATGGCCGCCACGTGCATGGCGGTCGGGAAAACGTCGTTCGAACTCTGACTTTTGTTAACGTCGTCGTTCGGGTGCACCAGTCGCTCCATCCCACGCACGCCGCCCAGAATTTCACTGGCACGGTTCGCCAGCACCTCATTCATGTTCATGTTGCTTTGGGTGCCAGAGCCGGTCTGCCAGATAGCCAGCGGGAACTCACCGGGATGCTTCCCGGCCAGCACTTCATCGGCGGCGGCGATAATGGCCGTGCCGCGCTCTGCGGGCAGCAGGCCAAGGTCAACGTTGACTTTGGCCGCCGCACGCTTGGTGAGCGCCAGCGCCCGAATCAGCTCGGTCGGCATTTTCTCGGTAGAGATGCGGAAGTGCTCAAGTGAACGCTGAGTCTGCGCCCCCCACAGTTTATCTGCAGGTACGTCGATCGGGCCCATTGAGTCTTTTTCACTGCGACTGGATGTCATGCCTTTCTCCTTTGCGATAAAAAAAGCCGCCGTTTTACGGCGGCTCGAGTATTACTTAACGCATCGAGAACACTGTGAGAGCTGAATTTTCTGGAAGAAGTCGTTGCCTTTGTCATCCACCAGGATAAACGCCGGGAAATCTTCCACTTCAATTTTCCAGATGGCTTCCATACCCAGTTCCGGGTACTCCACACACTCCAGGCTCTTGATGCTGTTTTGCGCCAGCACCGCCGCCGGCCCCCCAATACTGCCCAGGTAGAAACCACCGTGTTTGTGACAGGCGTCCGTCACCTGCTGGCTGCGGTTGCCTTTTGCCAGCATTACCATGCTGCCGCCGTTGGCCTGCAGCTGATCCACGTAGGAGTCCATGCGGCCCGCGGTCGTCGGCCCTAAGGAGCCGGAAGCGTAACCGTCCGGCGTTTTGGCCGGGCCTGCGTAATAAATAGGGTGGTCTTTCACGTACTGCGGCAGATCTTCCCCGTTATCGAGACGTTCTTTCAGTTTAGCGTGAGCGATGTCACGCGCCACAATAATGGTGCCGGTTAACGACAGACGGGTGGACACCGGGAAGTCGGACAGCTGGGCGAGGATCTCTTTCATCGGGCGGTTCAGGTTAACCTTAACGGCTTCCCCTTCCCCCGCCTGACGCAGCTCTTCCGGAATGTATTTGCCCGGGTTGTGCTCCAGCTTCTCAAGCCAGATGCCGTCTTTGTTGATTTTTGCCTTGATGTTGCGGTCTGCAGAGCATGACACGCCCATGCCGACCGGGCAGGAAGCCCCGTGGCGCGGCAGGCGAACGACACGGATATCGTGCGCGAAGTATTTGCCGCCGAACTGCGCACCCAGGCCAAGGTTCTGGGCTTCTTTCAGCAACTCTTCTTCCAACTGCACATCGCGGAACGCCTGGCCGTATTCGTTACCTTCGGTTGGCAGACCGTCGTAGTACTTGGTTGAGGCCAGTTTCACTGTTTTCAGCGTGGCTTCGGCAGACGTACCGCCGATAACAAACGCCACGTGGTACGGCGGACAGGCCGCGGTGCCCAGAGTGCGCATCTTCTCAACCAGGTAGTCTTTCAGCTTCGCCGGCGTTATCAGCGCCTTGGTTTCCTGATAGAGGTAGGTTTTGTTGGCCGAACCGCCGCCTTTGGCGATGCACAGGAACTTATATTCATCCCCGTCCACGCTGTAGAGGTCAATCTGTGCCGGCAGATTGGTGCCGGTGTTCACCTCTTTATACATATCCAGCGCAGCGTTCTGGGAATAGCGCAGGTTATCTTCAATAAAGGTGTTGTAAACGCCGCGAGACAGCGCTTCTTCGTCGCCGCCGCCGGTCCAGACTCGCTGGCCTTTTTTGCCCATGATGATGGCGGTGCCGGTGTCCTGGCAGGTTGGCAGAATGCCTTTGGCGGCAATGTCGGAGTTACGCAGGAACTGCAGCGCAACATACTTATCGTTTTCGCTGGCCTCCGGGTCGCTCAGAATGTCCGCCACCTGCTGCTGATGCGCCGGGCGCAGCATAAACGAAGCGTCGTGGAAAGCGTGCTGGGCGAGCAGCGTCAGGGCCTGAGGGTCAACCTTGAGGATTTGCTGGCCGTCAAACTCGGCGACGGAGACATGGTCGGAGCTCAGGAGGTAATATTCGGTCGGATCTTTTTGGAGCGGGAAAGGCTCCTGGTAATGGAAGGGTTTATTCGACATATTTTTCTCACTTGCGACAACAGTAACGTTAATTTTTATATTTCAGCGCAGGATCTTACGCTGCATTCCAAAAACAATTCATAACATGCTACACAATTTTTTAACAGAAACTGAGACTAATACGACTTTTTGTTGCCCTGGTTACTTCACGGCGGATAATTGGTTTAATAACTGAAACTTCGACTCAATGATGACAGGGACCTGAGATGCAAAAATTGATCAATGCGGTACAAAATTATGCCTGGGGAAGTGAAACGGCGTTAACGGAACTGTACGGCATCGCCAACCCGCAGCATAAGCCCATGGCCGAACTGTGGATGGGCGCTCACCCAAAGAGTAGCTCAAAAGTGCTCGATGCTAACGGGCAACAGCACGCATTGCGCGATGTAATTGACGCTGACCAGCCTGCGCTGCTGGGGAAAGCCGTTGCCGGGCGTTTTGGCGAGCTGCCTTTCCTGTTCAAAGTGCTTTGCGCCGCCCAGCCGCTATCGATTCAGGTTCACCCGAATAAAAAAGCTTCTGAAATCGGTTTTGCTAAAGAAAACGCCGCCGGTATTCCGTTAGATGCCGCAGAACGCAACTACAAAGACCCCAACCACAAGCCCGAGCTGGTGTTTGCCCTTACGCCATTCCTCGCGATGAACGCCTTCCGCGAGTTCTCCGACATTGTGTCGCTGCTGCAGCCGGTTTCCGGTGCGCATCCGCTGATTGCTCATTTCCTGCAGAAGCCCGGCGCAGAAAGCCTGGCACAGCTGTTCGCCGGCCTGCTGAATATGCAGGGTGAAGAGAAATCCCTGGCACTTGGCGTACTGAAAGCTGCCCTGAATAACCAGCAGGGTGAGCCGTGGGAAACCATTCGCGTGATTTCCGAATTTTACCCGGACGATAGCGGCCTCTTCTCTCCGCTGCTGCTGAATGTAGTTAAGCTTGAACCCGGCGAAGCGATGTTCCTGTTCGCCGAAACGCCACATGCCTATCTGAACGGCGTGGCGCTGGAAGTAATGGCCAACTCTGACAACGTGCTGCGTGCCGGGTTAACGCCGAAGTACATTGATATTCCTGAGCTGGTTGCCAACGTTAAATTTGAGCCAAAACCGGCCAGCCAGCTGCTGACTCAGCCACAGAAAAACGGCAGCGAGCTGGACTTCCCTATCCCTGTGGACGATTTTGCCTTCTCGCTGCATGACCTGAGCACGCAGGAAGCCACGCTCGCTCAGCAAAGCGCGGCCATTGTGTTCTGCGTTGAAGGTGAAGCCGTGCTAACCAAAGACGCCCAGCGTCTGGTGTTGAAGCCGGGTGAGTCAGCCTTTATTAGCGCCGCAGAATCCCCGATTGCCGTCAGCGGCGTAGGCCGGGTAGCGCGAGTGTTTAATAAACTTTAACTTACTGATCTTTTTAGCGCGTATTGCTAAGCTAGTAAGCACGTTACCGAAAGCGCCTGTTATCAGGCGTTTTTCTTTCGCCCGGTGGGGGACGGCTACCGGCTTCTAAACATGGATAATGACACGATGAAAAAATCTCTGGTTGCGGTTGGGGTAATTGTTGCGCTGGGCGTGGTGTGGACCGGCGGAGCCTGGTTTACGGGCAAACAGCTCGAAGGCCGTATGGCCGAAATGATTGATAACGCCAATGCGGAAATCAAAAATTCTGCGCCGGAATCAGGCCTGGTCCTCAGCTATCAGGACTATAAGCGTGGGCTTTTCCACAGTACGGTGCAGCTGGTTGTTAAGCAGGTAGCCGGCACGAAAAATGCGCTGCTCACGCCGGAACAAAGCGTGTTGTTCAACGAAACCATCGACCATGGTCCTTTCCCGTTCGCCCAGTTGAAGAAATTCAACCCGATCCCGAGCATGGCGTCTATCCACACCGAGCTTGTGAATAACGAGACGACCAAACATCTCTTTACGCTGACCAAAGATAAGCCGCTAATTAGCGTGGACACCCGTGTAGGCTACGGCGGCGCAACCTCTTCCGACATCGCGCTGGCGGCCATTGACGCCACTGAAGGGGAAAACAAACTCAGCTTCAGCGGCGGCAAATTGACGGCCGACGTTGACGGTTCAGGCAATGAAATCGCGATTTCTGGCACCGCAGACAGCGGGTTGGTTAATACCGTTAACGAATACGGCCAGCGCGTACAAATCTCCTTCAACGGCATTAAAACCGACGGCGACAGCAAACGCAGCCTGTTTGACCAGCGCGTTGGCTCGCAAAAAGCAACCGTTGATAAGCTCTCAATGGTGGTTGACGGTAAAGAGATTGCCGTCGTGGAAGGCTTCAATCTGAACGCAAAATCTGACGTTCAGGACGATAAAAAGCACTTTGCCGGCCAGTTCGACTACAGCCTGGACGCGCTGAAAGTGCAGAACCAGAACATGGGCAGCGGCAAGCTGACGCTTAAGCTCGGCAATATTGATGCCGCCGCGCTGCGCGAGTTTACGCAGAAATATAACGCCGGCGTGCAGCAGCTGATGGCAGACCCCGCCCTGCAGCAAAACCCTGAGCTCTACCAGCAGAAATCGGTCGAGCTTATCAGCGCCAACCTGCCGCTGCTGCTGAAGGGCAATCCGACCATTACCGTCGCCCCGCTAAGCTGGAAGAACGCGAAAGGCGAATCAACCTTCAACCTGTCGCTGTTCATGAAAGATCCGCAGGGCGTCACCGGCCCGGCCAATACGCCGGAAGAGCAGCTGGACCGCTATGTGAAGTCTCTCGATGCGAAGCTGACGATCCCGATGCCGATGGCAACGGAAATGATGTCTCAGGTGGCGCAGCTTGAGGGCTATAACGCCGAAGAGTCACAGAAACTCGCCAGCCAGCAGATCAAAGGCCTGGCCGCGATGGGCCAGATGTTCCGCGTCACCAAAGTGGACGGCGATAACATCACCACCAGCCTGCAGTATGGTAATGGCAAAGCCGCCCTGAACGGCGAGCAGATGTCGCTGGGTGAACTGTTCAGCATGTTCGCTCTGCCGGCAGGTATGGGTGGCCCGGCGCTGCAGGATAACGACAGTGATGCCGTGCCTCAGCCGCAGGACGACGCGCCTGGGGATGATGCTTCTCCGGACGCCGAACCGGCTCCTCAGCAGTAACTCTTACAAAAACCCCGCCAGCAGGCGGGGTTTTTAGTTTCTGGCGGCCATCAGGCACGATCCGCTCAAGCTGTTCCTGAAAAGTTAGTTTTTAATGGTTATCAGGCGCGCGGGCATAATCTGGTTACTGAAAACGATGTCGCTTTCCTGGACCCGCTGAAGAATACGCTGCGCCGCGCTGCGGCCAATTTCCCTCGCGGGCGTTGTCACCCAGGTCATCGGCACGTCGTCTAACTCCTCTTCGGTGACCTCGGCAAAAGCCGCCAGCGCGATATGCCTGTCGTAATAGCTGTCGACGCTGCCGCCCCCCATCTGCCAGCCCGCCCTTGTCAGGCCGAACCACGCCCCCATTGCTACGGTGCTGTTGTGGCAGACAACCGCGCTGAGGGTCGGGAAATTATGCAGCAGCTCGGTAATCGCGTCCGCCGCCTGCTTCTGGCTCGGCTCGCACTCGAGGATCCAGTCGCTATGAAAAGGCAGTCCGTGCTGCATCAGCGTGGCGCAGAAACCGCCCAACCGTTCAGCACGAGTCAGAGAGGAGCTGCGCCCGCCTAGCCAGGCAATACGCTGATGCCCACGCTTAATCAGGTGCTCGGTCACCAGCTGCGCCGCCTGCATATTATCCGGCCGGATAATATCCACTTCATCCAGATAGCTCGCCCGTGAGGCAAACACCAGCGGCAGCTTATTCTGTGCCGCCATTTCTCGCAGGTCGGCACCCTGTCCTGCTGCCCCGGCAATAATAATACCGTCCACGCCCTGCGATACCAGCATGTCAAAACAGCGCTGCATATGCTGGCCGTTGCTTCCGCTTTGGGTCAGAAATAAAAGCTGCCCCTGCTGCTCCAGCGCTTCCGTCAGCCCGGCGGTGAGCTCCGCGTAAAAAGGATTGCAAAGGTCGCGCACGATAAGGCCAATCACGCCGCTCTGCCCGCCGCGAAGCGACACGGCCTGGCGATTACGCACAAACCCTAACTTTTCGATGGCCTCATTTACCCGCTGACCGGTGGCGGTTGAAATTCTGCCCTTGCCGCTGAGCACCAGCGATACCGTGGTCACCGATACGCCTGCGGCCTCGGCAACCTCGTTGATAGTGATTCTTTTGGTCAGCGTCGACATCGTCAGGTCAGATCCTCCGTGAATCGATAAATATAAAGATAAAACGTTTTACTTATGCTGGCATATTCAACTTCATTATGCGCGGTAATTCTGAGATCGTCCTCACGATAAAATTGGGTAAAACGTTTTATCATCACCAAACTTTAGTTACTCAACATCTCATTTTAACCGGGTTAAGGAGTCGTGATGGCGGCTAATACACCACAAAAAAAATCACTGTGGGAATTTTTTCAAAACCTTGGCAAAACCTTTATGTTGCCGGTGGCGCTGCTCTCTTTCTGCGGCATCATGCTGGGTATCGGCAGCTCGCTGAGCAGCCATGACGTCGTCACGGAGATCCCGTGGCTGGGTAATCCGGTGCTGCAGCTGATCTTCACCTGGATGAGCAAAATGGGCTCGTTCGCCTTCAGCTTCCTGCCGGTGATGTTCTGTATTGCGATTCCGCTGGGCCTGGCGCGTGAGAACAAAGGCGTTGCGGCCTTTGCCGGTTTTGTCGGCTATATGGTGATGAACCTGGCGGTTAACTTCTGGCTCACCGCTAAAGGCATCCTGCCGACTACCGATGCGGCAATTCTCAAAGCCAACAACATTCAAAGCGTGCTCGGCGTTCAGTCAATTGATACCGGTATTCTCGGTGCGGTCATTGCCGGGATCATCGTTTATCTGCTGCACGAGCGTTTCCACAACATTCGCCTGCCGGACGCGCTGGCCTTCTTCGGCGGCACCCGCTTTGTGCCGATCGTTACGACCCTGGTGATGGGGCTGGTTGGCCTGGTCATCCCGCTGATTTGGCCAATTTTTGCCGCCGGGATCAACGCCCTGGGCTACATGATCCACAGCGCAGGCATCTTTGGCCCGATGATCTTCGGCACCGGCGAACGCCTGCTGCTGCCTTTTGGCCTGCAGCACATTCTGGTGGCCCTGATTCGCTTCACCGAGGCGGGCGGCACCATGGACGTTTGCGGCCATACCGTGAGCGGCGCGCTGACCATCTTCCAGGCGCAGCTTAGCTGCCCGACCACCCACGGTTTCTCTGAGAGCGCAACGCAGTTCCTGTCACAGGGTAAAATGCCGGCGTTCCTCGGCGGCCTGCCTGGCGCTGCGCTGGCGATGTACCACTGCGCCCGTCCAGAAAACCGTCATAAAATTAAAGGGCTGCTGATCTCCGGCGTGATTGCCTGCGTCGTGGGCGGTACCACAGAGCCGATCGAGTTCCTGTTCCTGTTCGTGGCTCCGGTACTGTACCTCATTCACGCCGTGCTGACGGGTATTGGCTTTACCATGATGTCCGTGCTGGGCGTCACCATCGGTAACACCGACGGCAACATTATCGACTTCTTCGTCTTCGGCGTGCTGCACGGCCTGTCCACCAAATGGTATATGGTGCCGGTCGTGGCCGCGGTGTGGTTTGCTGGCTACTATGCTATCTTCCGCTTCGCCATCACCCGCTTCAATATCAAAACCCCTGGTCGTGATATTGAAACCACCACCGCAGAAAAACCCGTCGGCGGCCACACGGGCAAATCCGGCTATAACGTGCCGGCTATTCTGGCGGCGCTGGGCGGCAGCGACAACATTTCGACGCTGGATAACTGCATCACCCGTCTGCGCCTGTCGGTCAAAGATATGTCGCAGGTGGATACCGCAGCCCTGAAGGCCAACCGCGCCATCGGCGTCGTCAAGCTTAACGAGCACAACCTGCAGGTGGTCATCGGGCCACAGGTTCAGTCGGTCAAAGATGAGATGGTCGGCCTGATGCGAACCGTCGAGGCTTAATTCACAAACGGGCGCTGCGGCGCCCTTTTTGCCGTGAGGTTTTATGTTTGATTTTTCTGTTCCGGTAGACCGCCACGGGACCTGGTGCACCCAGTGGGATTACGTGGCCGATCGCTTCGGCGCCGCCGACCTGCTGCCCTTTACTATCTCCGATATGGACTTTCCAACCGCGCCCTGCATCCTTGAAGCCCTGCAAAAACGGCTGGCTCACGGCGTGCTCGGCTACAGCCGCTGGAAGAACGACGATTTTCTCTCCGCTATCGCCCACTGGTATCAGCAACGCTTCGGCAGCACCATCAACCCTGAAAGCGTAGTCTACGGGCCTTCCGTGATTTACATGGTTTCACAGCTCATTCGCCAGTGGTCACAGCCGGGCGACGGCGTGCTTATTCATACCCCGGCCTACGATGCGTTCTACAAGGCAATTGAAGGCAACAAACGTCAGGTATTGAGCGCTTCGCTGCAAAAAACGGCGGACGGCTGGCAGTGTGATATGGCGGAACTGGAGGCCTTGCTCGCCCGCCCTGAATGCAAAGTTATGCTGCTGTGCAGCCCGCACAACCCAACCGGCAAGGTCTGGACTCGTGCAGAGCTGGAGCTGATGGCTGAACTCTGCGAACGCCACGGCGTGCGCGTTATCAGCGACGAAATCCATATGGATATGGTGTGGGGCGAAAATCAGCATATTCCGTGGTGCGACATCGGCCGCGGCGGCTGGGCGCTGTTCACTTCGGGCTCTAAAAGCTTCAACATCCCGGCGCTCACCGGCGCCTACGGGCTGATAAATGATGCAGAAGATCGCCAGCAGTATCTGAGCGTGCTCAAAGGGCAGGACGGCCTCTCTTCTCCGGCGGTGCTGGCAATCGTCGCCCATATTGCCGCCTACCGCGAAGGCGAATCCTGGCTTGATGCGCTGCGAGACTATCTGCAGGATAATTTGCAGTTCGTGGCCGACAGGTTGAACCAGGCATTCCCGGCGCTTAACTGGCAGCCGCCGCAGTCCACCTATCTGGCCTGGGTCGATTTACGCCCGCTGGGGCTGGACGATCGCGCCCTGCAGAAAGCGCTTATTGAGCAGCAAAAAGTCGCCATCATGCCCGGCTACACCTACGGCGTTGAAGGCAATGGCTTTATTCGCCTGAACGCCGGGTGCCCGCGCGTCAAGCTTGAGGCCGGCGTCGAGCGGCTTATCGCCGGGATCCAGTCCCTGCTGTAGCCATTAAGGGGAGCCTGCTCCCCTTCTCCACCCTGCTCATTCATCCTTTCGTCATCTTTCCGACACCTAACCGACACACTATCTTCACCCGCTCACCTTAAGCTCTTGTCCATTAAAAACAGGAGCAAATCATGCACGTTTTTTCCGGTGAAATTCCCTTCGGTCATGCTGTCCATTCCTTCCATGTTGCCCCAAATACTCCGGCGATTAGCCTGACGGGCACCACGCTGCGTACCGGGCATCTTTATTGTTATCTGTACGACAGCCGCCGGCAGCTGCGGGCCTCCGTGATGCTGCAAAAGCCTGAAAAAGTGCTGACGGTTTGCCCTGACTGGGCCTCCGTCGGCGCGCTGCCAGGGGAACTCCCGCCGGGAGAGTGGCAGCTGCATGTCTATAACGTCATCGGGGAAAGCCGCTCGCCGCAGCCGATGAGCTACCGGCTGGACGTCAGCTTTGACGCGCTGGCCGCCCCGGTAGACTTTGACAAGCTGGGCGTGCTGCGCCCCGATCATCAGGTGATTTTTGACTACCAGCGCACGCTGAGCGACCGCCCGGGCTGGTACCGTGGCGACCTCCACGGCCATACCACTTTGTCCGACGGCAACAATACGCTGCTGCAGGCGCTGGACATCATGGCCGAACAAGGCCTGGATTTCTTCTTCCTGACCGAACACAACCTGTCGCACGCCTGCCTGCCGCGCCATGACAGCGTGCTGATGCTGCCGGGCATTGAGGTCACCGCCGACAAAGGCCACCTGAACGTGCACGGCCCGGCCGCCACGCTGAATATGTTCAATGCGGATTACAGCAGCCGCGGCCTGATTACTCAGGGCATTGCGCTCAAGCGCCCGGAAAGCGTGCTGAGCGTGAACCACGCCATGCTGCATCCGTGGAGCTGGCTGTACGACGAGATGCCGCTGGCAGACGTTGACGTGCTGGAAGTGCTCAACGATCCGACCTGGAAAAACGCCACCCCCGCCAATGAACAGGTCGTGGAGATTTTCAATACGCTGTGGAACGCCGGGCACCGTATTTATGCCGTAGGAGGCAGCGACTGCCATATGCAGCCTCACGAGCGTTACCCGCAGGCTACGGAGCCGTCAATTTACGGCGATCCGGCAACCTGGGTTTATGCTCAGGCGCTCAGCGGGGAGGCCATTCTTGCGGCCATCAAAAAGGGACATTGTTATTTTGAACGCCGCTGTGGCCTGAACTTCAGCCTGAACGACGGGGCGCTGCTGCCCGGCGATGCCGCCGATGGTAGACAGGTCGTGCTGACCGTTGCGGTAAAAGATACCGGGCAGCGCTACACGCTTCAGGTGGTGTCCGACACGGGTATTCTGGCGGAACACGCGCTGGAAACCACGCCGCAGGATATCCGCTGCGACATGGCTGAGCATGCCTGGATTCGCTGGGATATTCGCCGCAGCAACGGCACGCTAGAGGGGATGATCAATCCGGTTTACTGCGCACAGCACCCGCTGTTCCTGTCGCCCATTGGCACCACCTGGGGCGACGTTACCGGCCATCTTGAGTTCCCTCGCAGCACGGATGAAGAATAATTTCCTGGCAGTTTTGTCTGGTTATTTCTTTGGTTTGTAAAATTTTGAAATTATTTAATATGAATATTTAGTCGTTGTGCTTTGCATAAATCCGCTAAAAACGACGAAAATGCTCTCTCATCATAGTCATAGAAATCAGACCCGGTGACGCGCTGCCTCCCGGGTCTTTTGTTGTACAGAGAGAGACAATATGAGTTTATCTTCCGGCCATGCTTCTCATCAGGCGATCCCCCCCGGCTCGGGCGCACTGTTCTTCATTCAGATGTTCGCCACGCTTGGTTTTGCGGTGCTGTATTCAACTCTGGTGCTCTACGTCACTAAGCGGCTGGGCTTTAGCGAAAGCCAGGCCGACGCCATGATGGGTATTTTCGGGGCGTTCAACTACGGGCTGCACCTGTTCGGAGGCTGTCTCGGGGGCCGCTATCTTAGCAACCGTAATCTGTTTGTGCTGGGGATGCTGCTGCAGGTTGCGGGCTGCTATCTTATTGCCGAGGCGGGCCTGACCGGCCTGTGGTGGGGGCTGGCCATGTTCCTGAGCGGCAGCGGGCTGAACGTCACCTGCCTGAACATGATGCTGACCCAGCGTTTTGCGCCGGATGACGATCGCCGCGAAGCCGCCTTCCTGTGGAACTACGCCGGGATGAACCTGGGCTTCTTCATCGGCTTTACCGTGGCGGGCTACTACCAGCTGACCGAAAGCTATCGGGCGCTGTTCCTTTTTGCCACCCTCGGTAACGTTGCCGCCGTGGTGATAACCCTGCTCCGCTGGCCGGTGCTGGCCGACATCAGCACGCCGCTGCAGCACGTCAAGGGCAAAGGCTTTTATCTGCGCATGGCTTTTGGCCTGCTGGTGCTGATTCTTCTGGTGCCCGTCCTGCGCCTCCTGCTCGGCCATACCGAATTTAGCGGCACGTTCGTCATCGTGCTGGGCGCGCTGATCTTCCTGATGCTCTGCGTGATGACCGTTCGCCGACCTAATAAACATGAACGTCGCCGCATGGCGGCCTACCTGCTGCTGGCCGTGGGTTCACTGGTCTTCTGGTCGCTGTACCAGCTGGCACCGATGGGGCTGACGCTGTTCGCCGAACATAACGTGACCCTGAGCGCTTTCGGCTGGCAGGTTTCGCCGCAGTGGCTGCAAAACATCAACACCATGGTGATTGTGATTGGTGGCCCGCTGATGGCCTGGCTGTTCAAGCGCCTGCGCGATCGCGGCGTGCGTATCGATATTCCGGCGCAGTTTGCCTCCTCGTTATTCTGCATGGGCGTTGGCATGCTGGTGCTGCCTTTGGGGATTACCATGGCCGGCGCGGACGGCATGGTTGCCCTGAAATGGATCGTGCTTAGCTACATTCTGCAAAGCATCGGTGAGCTGCTGATTTCCCCGGTCGGCTACTCGATGATTGGTAAACTGGCCCCCGCCAACCTGCAGGGGCTGATGATGGGCTGCTGGATGATGGTGACCGGCGTAGCCTCCGTGCTGGCGGGCTATGTTTCAGGCCGTATGCCGCAAAATAGCGGCAGCACGCCGGTATTGACCGACCCGGGCTACAGCAAGGTCTTTAGCCAACTGGGCTGGGGCTCCGTCGCGACCGGCGTCATTTTGCTGCTGCTTATCCCGCTGCTTCGCCGCCTGATAGAGCAAAAAAATACCGCTCAGGCCTGATTCACAGGGCGCGGCCAGATTGAGGCGGTGCAAATTGCGCGATCGCAGAGAGGGACCGGGTTTGGCAAACAGATGTTTACGTGGGCTGTAGAACAGTGCAAAGCACGAGGCTGCCATCTCGTCCAGCTGACAACAGATAAAACGCGAACTGATGCGCACCGCTTTTACGACAGGCTGGGCTTTGAGGCCAGCCACCTCGGCTACAAGCTGACGCTGCAGTAGTTTTTCATCCGTGAGCGCACGACAGGGACGTTTGCGCAACAAAGTTTTCACGGCCGTAGCAATTACCCCCGATTTCTTTTTATAATACGCCGCACTTTAATCAAAAAAGAGTGCGACCATGATTGATACCACCCTGCCGTTAACCGATTTGCACCGCCACCTTGATGGCAATATTCGTGCGCAAACCATCCTCGATCTCGGCCGCCAGTTTAATTTATCTTTGCCTGCCAATACTCTCGATACCCTGCGTCCACACGTTCAGGTCGTGGAAACCGCGCCGGACCTCGTCAGCTTCCTGCAGAAACTGGACTGGGGCGTGAAGGTACTGGGCGATCTCGATGCCTGCCGTCGCGTAGCCTGGGAAAACATTGAAGATGCCGCCCGCAACGGCCTGCACTATGTCGAACTGCGCTTCTCTCCGGGCTATATGGCGATGAGCCATAACCTGCCGGTGGCGGGCGTAGTCGAGGCGGTTATCGAAGGCGTTCGCCAGGGCTGCCGCGACTTTGGCGTTGAAGCGCGCCTGATTGGCATCATGAGCCGTACTTTTGGTGAAGCCGCCTGTGAGGCCGAGCTGAACGCCCTGCTCGCCCACCGCGACAGCATTACCGCGCTGGACTTAGCCGGCGACGAACTCGGCTTTCCGGGAAGTCTGTTCCTGAATCACTTTAACCGCGCGCGTGATGCGGGCTGGCGCATTACCGTTCACGCAGGCGAAGCCGCCGGGCCAGAAAGCATCTGGCAGGCGATTCGTGAGCTGGGCGCGGAGCGTATCGGGCACGGCGTGAAGGCGGTAGAGGATCCGGCGCTGATGGATTTCCTGGCCGAACATAAAATCGGGATCGAATCCTGCCTGACGTCAAACATCCAGACCAGCACCGTAGCCGCGCTGGACAAGCACCCGCTGATAACCTTCCTGGATCACGGCGTGCTGGCGACCATTAATACCGATGACCCGGCGGTTCAGGGCATCGATATTATTCACGAGTACACCGTGGCCGCACCTCAGGCCGGCCTCAGCGCGGCGCATATTCGCACCGCGCAGGAGAATGGCCTGAAGATAGCCTTCCTGAGCGAAGCCGAAAAACAGGCGCTTATCGCTAAGGTTCAGGCCGCGTAACGAGTACCGGCAGCCGGCGTCAGGACGCTGATTCCAGCTGCCGTTTTTCTTCCGCCGTTTTGCGGGCATAGCGCTGGGCCAGGACCGCACAAACCATCAGCTGGATCTGGTGGAAAATCATCAGCGGCAGCACCATCATCCCCACCGCGCTGGCCGGGAAGAGCACGTTTGCCATCGGCACGCCGTTGGCCAGGCTTTTCTTCGAGCCGCAGAAAACGATGGTTATCTCATCGGCCGTATTAAACCCTAACAGCCGGGCCGCCAGGGTATTCACCACCAGCACAATCGCCAGCAGTACCAGCGAGCAAACCAGAACCATCAGCAGCGAGAAGCCGTTCACCTGGTGCCAAATTCCCTCGACTACCGCTTCGCTGAACGCCACGTAAACCACCAGCAGAATGGACGAGCGATCGGTCAGGCCAATCAGTTTTTTATGACGATCCACCCATTTGCCGATCAGCGGTCGGGAGAGATGGCCGATAACAAACGGCACCATCAGCTGCATGATAATTTTGCCAATGGCGTGCAGCGTATCGGTAGAGCCTTCCTGAGTCTGCATAAGCGCGCCGACCAGGACTGGCGAGAGGAAAATACCCAGGATGCTCGAGGCAGACGCGCTACACACCGCTGCGGCCACATTGCCCCCGGCAACGGAGGTAAAGGCAATGGCCGATTGCACCGTGGCTGGTAACGCACAAAGATACAGGAAGCCCATATAAAGCGGCTGACTGAGGATCGCAGGCGAGAGAAAGCCCATCGCCAGCCCCAGCAGCGGGAACAGCGCAAAGGTACTGAGGAAAACCACTAAATGGAGTTTCCAGTGCCCCATCCCCGCCATGATGGCATCGCGGGAGAGCTTTGCCCCATGCATAAAGAAGAGAAGCGCAATCGCAAAGGTCGTCAGGTATTCAAACCCGGTCTTCACAATCCCCTCACAGGGGAATAGCGACGCCACGATCACCACGCCAATCATTACCAGTAAAAAGTTATCAATTTTTAGTTTTTGCAGCCAACCCATCCTGTCCTCTATCTGTGTAACGTCATTTTGGCTTTTACTTTGCAACAAATTGGCCGCGCTGGCGAGCTAACAATTCTGCAACGTGCCAAAAAATAAGCTGAAGCCGCGTGATTATTTATCAAAAAGCGAAACGCCGGAGATGTAGCACAACTAAAACTAAATTAAGAATGCAGTCACGCTTAATTTAAAACTATTTAAAGAAGACAAAACAGCGTAAATCAAGGTGAATTTATTATTTATATTTTTACCTGATGGTAAAAATATAAATAATTGATAAAC
>NZ_JACARU010000018.1:0-27691 GCF_013386425.1 Cedecea sp. P7760
ATTACAACTTTGCTACTACAACCGTAGTGCAGATAACGGTCATTATGTTAAATAGCCCCGTTTTTGAGTAATTTTCGCTATGCCTATCCCTTTCCCGTTTGACTTCATGAACCCTGACTATCAGATGGTTTTTGAGTGGCGCATGGAGCGTCTAAAGCGCATCCGGGAAAACCCCGGCGCACTCCCGGCACTCAAAGAGTTTTACCGGACTAACCCGGCCCAGTTCATTATCGACTGGGGCATGACCACCGACCCGCGAAACATTGACTATGGGCTGCCCGTATCCATTCCGTTCCTGCTGTTCCCGAAACAGGAAGAGTGGATTAACTGGATCATGGACCGCCGCAAGGGGCTGGAGAACGGCATCACTGAGAAGAGCCGCGAAATGGGGCTCAGTTGGACTTCTGTCGGCCTGGCCTGTTCGCTTTGCCTGTTTAACCGGGAAATGGTGATCGGTTTCGGTTCCCGTAAAGAAGAGTATGTGGACAGTACCGGCAGCCCGAAAGCCTTATTCTGGAAAGCGCGTAAGTTTGTTGAAACGCTGCCAGTCGAGTTCCGGGGCGGCTGGAATCACAAGAAGCATGCGCCGTATATGCGCGTTGAGTTCCCAGATAGCGGGGCGGTGATTACCGGTGAAGCGGGCGACAACATCGGGCGTGGTGACCGTACCACACTCTATTTTGTCGATGAGGCTGCATTCCTGGCGCGGCCTCTGCTTATTGAAGCATCACTCTCACAAACCACGCGCTGCCGTATCGACCTTTCATCGGTCAACGGCATGGCTAACCCGTTCGCCCAGAAACGACACAGCGGGAAAATCCCGGTGTTTACCTTCCACTGGCGCAGCGACCCACGCAAGGATGATGAGTGGTACCGCAAGGAATGCGACAAAATCGATAACCCAGTTGTCGTAGCGCAGGAACTCGACCTGAACTACAACGCGTCTGCTGAAGGTGTGCTGATCCCGAATGAATGGGTGCAGGCCGCTATCGATGCGCATATCAAACTGGGCATCCAGCCAACTGGCAAACGCCTGGGCGCAATGGACGTTGCCGACGAAGGTCGGGACAAAAACTCGTTTTCTACCCGTCATGGTTTCCTGCTGGAGAATGTGCGGGAGTGGTCCGGCGTAGGCAGTGATATTTACCAGTCTGTAGAGAAGGTTTTTGGCTACTGCGAAAAGGAAAACCTCGAAGAGTTTCGCTTTGACGAAGACGGTCTGGGCGCTGGAGTTCGTGGGGATGCAAGAGCTATCAACGAGCTACGCAGCGCAGCGAGCCGACCAATGATACTTGCCACGCCTTTTCGTGGTAGTGGTGGCGTGTTCGACCCTGAAGACGAAGCCGTACGCGGCGACAACGGACAGAATGCCCGACTTAACAAAGATTTCTTCGCGAATGCAAAAGCACAGAGCTGGTGGCATTTACGCAAGCTGTTCAGGAACACATACCGCGCAGTGGAAGAGGGTATGGCTTATGACCCTGACGAAATCATTTCCATCAGTAGCACGATGAAGAGCAAAGACAAACTCATCATCGAGCTTTCACAACCTACCTATTCCATTAATGGTGTGGGGAAAATATCAGTCAATAAGCAACCTGATGGCACCAAGTCACCTAACCTGGCTGACTCGGTGATGATCAGCTATGCGCCGATGGATTCCTCTCTCGATATTTGGGCCTCGTTGGCCGGAGTGTGATATGGCAAAACGGCCACGCAGTACAGGCGGCAAAAAGGCTGTCAGGACGGCTGACGGGTATAACAACTTCCCCGCTAAGCTCGGCGCACAAACGCAAAATATCCAAACCGGCGGCACTTATCTGCCGGGTTATCTCACCCGTAACCGGGTAGAGCTTGAGTTCTCCTACCGTTCATCATTCCTCGTCGGCGCTGCGGTTGACTCACTGGCCGATGATATGACCCGCAAGGGTGTAAACATCAGCTCAAAGCTCAAACCAGGGCAAAAGGGAAAGGTAGAGACATTCTGGGATGAGGCCGCTTTATGGGATGGTCTGAACGACACGATTAAATGGTCGCGCCTTTATGGCGGCGCAATTCTGGTTGTGCTCATTGAGGGGCAGGATATGTCCACACCCCTCAAGCTGGACCGCATTAAGCAGGGGCAGTTTAAGGGTGTCATCAGTCTTGACCGCTGGATGGTCAAGCCCTCGTATGTGAATCTGGTCACCGATTATGGGCCAGAGTTTGGCAAACCAAAATACTACCGCGTGGTGACCAACCAGCAGGGTATTCCTCCCTGGAAGATTCACCACTCGCGCATAATCCGCATGGAAGGTGATTCTCTGCCTTTCCAGCAGGCGCAGACAGAGAACGGCTGGGGAATGTCGGTGGTAGAGCGTATTTTCGAGCGCATTCAGGCATTCGATACCGCAACCGTCGGCACCACGCAGTTGATCCACAAAGCGCACTTGAGAACGTACAGCATTGAGGACCTTCGCAAGATTCTGGCTATGCCGGAAGGTAGCCCAATGGTGGCCGGTCTGATGAAGCACATGGACATGATCCGCGAGTTTCAGACCATCGAGGGGATGACCCTGATGGACAAGAAGGACGAATTCGCAACGCACAGCTATTCGTTCGCCGGTATTGCGGATGTGATCCTTCGCTTTGCAGAGCAGGTTTCTGGTGCAACCGGCATTCCCCTTGTCCGCTTGTTCGGCCAGTCTCCTGCCGGGTTTAGTACCGGCGACGGCGACCTTGAGAACTACTACAGCCGGGTTAACTCGCTGCAGGAGCGCCGTCTACGTCGTCACGTTCGCTGGCTGATGGATATATCCTGGCGTTCGCTGTTTGGCGAAGAGCTGCCGGAAGACTTCACCTTCGAGTTTAATAAGCTCTGGGAAATGTCGGACACCGACCGCTCGACAATGGCAAATAACGTTGTTACCGCGCTTGCTACTGCTGTGCGTGACGTTGGCATGACACCGGCCGCCGCGCTGAATGACCTCCGCAATATGTCCGACGTAATCGGGATCGGCGGTTCAATCACTGATGAGGACATAGAAAATGCGAAGGCCCAGTGGGAGGAGGATGAATCTGAAACCAGCCCTCCGCCGTCGTTCAGAGAAGCAGTACAGCCAAAGCCTGTTGGCGATAGCAAACCAGATCGGGGAAATCGTCGGTGGTACTTACGATGGTTCCCAGGCGGGGGCTGAAAAGGCTGGGCTGGTGCTGGTGGATTATTCAGAGCTGATCAGCACCTGGGCTGAGAGCGTCGGACATAAGATGTTCGAGCAGGTTGAGCGCGAAGAGTGGAATCAGTGGCGTTCTGCCTCTGAGGAAATCGGGGCCGGTCTGCGCGAGGTTGTAGGCAATACGCCAGTCGGCCAGGTTGCGCAGGATATCGTTTATCGCCAGATCCAGTTGATGAAGTCGCTACCCATCGAGGCAGCAGACCGGGTAAGGGAAATCCAGACCCGCGCTATGCAGGCGATGGTTAACGGTGAGCGTCCGGATCAGCTCTACGAAATGATAATGCAGTCGGGTGATGTGGCCGCCGGAAGGGCAAGGATGATAGCGCGTACCGAGATAGGGAGGGCAACTGGCGCACTCACTCAGGCGAGGGCGCTGGCGGTCGGCTCAGAGGGGTACTGGTGGCGAATCAAAGGGGCTGGCACCCGACCGTCTCATTTCAAAATGAGGGATAAATTCGTGCGCTGGGACAATCCACCGACGCTGGACAGCATGACCGGCCACGCAGGTTGTCTGCCGAACTGCCAATGCTACCCGGAAGTGGATATTCCAGCTCCGAGAAAGTGAAAAATACGGCTTAGAGCATGTGTTTGCGCTCAACCCTCAGAGTGGCGAAATGTTATCAAAATGTTGTTGCCTGAAAGTGGCAAAAACAGTCGCCAAAACCATGAGTTTTAGGCCGTTAGGGTGGCATTTTGAATGAGTGCATTTCCCGTGGTGCGGTAAATGACCATTATGTTAAATAGCCCGTAATTCTGAACATTTTTCCCATTCCATCATGACCGCCGGCAGGGCGGTTTTTTAATGCCCGCAATCAGCAGGTAACCCATGAAATATTTCTTCACTACACGCCTGGGCGAAACACGCTACCTGCAGGCTGACGGCTCGCTGCTGTGTACAGACGTGCCAATCGCCCGAATCGGAACACAGGTCTATCTACCGGAAGAAATCGACCTTGAACCGGACGCCAGTGGCACGGTGACCGTATGGCGCACAGAGGATGAAGTTTTCTCTGTCGAGACGATGGCGAGCTTTGAGGGCGTGGCTGTCACGCTGGGCCATCCGGAGGACGCCGAGGGCAACATTGTTTTCGTCAACCCGACGAACTTCCGCGAGCTGGCCCACGGACACATTCAGAACGTCCGGCGCGGTACCGGCGACAAATCAGACTTACTTATTGCCGATGTACTGATTAAGCGACAGGAAGCCATCGACGCCGTTCAGTCCGGGCTTACTGACGTCAGCTGCGGCTACGACGCGCAATACAAGCAGCTGGCGCCCGGCAAGGGCAAACAATACCAAATCACAGGCAATCACCTGGCGGTCGGCATCGACCGGGGCCGGGCTGGTGGCCGTTGTGCTATCGGGGACTCCATCCCATCTAATCGAAAAAAGGAAAAACCAATGATTTCGTGGTTAAAAAACGTGGCTAAGGCCATTAAGACGAAAGATGAGGATGCACTGGCAAAACTCATCGATGAAGCGCCGGACCTGCCATCTGATGGCCTGGGTTCGATCCCCGGCTCAACTATCAACATCAACATTCCATCGCAGGCTACGGCGCTCCCGACGGAGAACCGCACGACTACCGATGAAACGCCTGGTGCGGAAGCTGGTAAAGAAAAAACAGGTGATGAGGGCGTGCCTGAGTGGGCCAAAACCCTGCTTTCCCGCATCGAAAAGCTGGAAGGCAAAACCACTGATTCTAACCCGGACGATATCAAGACCGGCGATGAGGACGAGGAAGAGGATAAGAAGGTAACCGCTGACGCAGCCTTTAAGCGCAGCATCATCGCGGATGCCGAAATTATCTGTCCTGGCTTCCAGCCTGCCGGCGATAAGGGCCTGAAACGCCAGGTGCTGAATCAGGCCGTGCGCACCGGCGACAGCCTGAAAGCGTTCGGCGTTACTGACTTTAGCAAAGCACCAAAGGCAACCGTTGATACCGCCTTTACCGCTGCCGTGGAAATCCACAAGGCAAAAAACCAACTGGTACCACTGAGCAGCATTCGCACTGCTGACCACGGCGTTAGTACCAAAAACCTTTCACCGGCTGAGCTGAACAAGATCAACGCCGATTTCTGGAAAAACCGTAAATAAGGTAATCACTCATGGCTGGAACAGCATATTTAGACCGCATGCCGATTGGCATTGTGGGGGCAATAACGCGTCCGCGTGACCTCACTATCGAACCCGTAACGCTGGATCTCCAAAAACCTTTCAGCGGCTACGGCCTGCCAGGTAAATACGTCAGCAACAAATTTGTACCGCTGGAGTCTGGCGACAGCATCGACAAAGTACAGGGGGTTTTCGTTCGTCCTTACCCGATCACATCTGCAGCTGATTTGGCCTATCTCGGCGTGAAGGTTAATCAGGTAGCCGACGAGCTGAAGCGCGGATACATCTGCGTTAAAGCCACCTCTGGCAACCCAGTTACGGCGCAAAAAGGCGACCCGGTATACGTCCGTGTTGCTGGTGGCACTACCTTAAGCCCTGTCGGTTCTTTCGTCCTGTCTCCTGACTCGACAGCCGCTAATACCCCTCAGTTGAAAAACGCCCAGGTCATGGGGCCGGGTGAAGCTGATGGCCGTATCGAAATCGCATTTAACATCTGAGGAAGAATGAATGTTTACAGTTGACAGAGCGACTATCGACTCTACCGGCGCACTTGTTGTCGGTGAGCTGGAGCGCATGGATCAATCGCTGAATATGCCGCTGGTGTCCGTTAAATGGACCCGCGATATGCCGCTGCGCAGCGATATTTCCATTGCAGATGAAGTGTCATCCTTCACCAATACCGATTTTGTCAGTGTTGGTGGCCCAAACCCTCACGGCAAAAACTGGATGGGTAAAAAAGGTACCGCCACGCCTGGGCCTGAACTGGATATTACTCCTACACGTAATAACCTCACTCCGTGGGCTACGGAAGTGTCCTGGAATGTGTTGGAACTGGCATCGGCGCAAAAGTTGGGCCGACCAATCGACACCCAGAAATACGAAGCAATGAAAACAAAATGGAACATGGACACCGACGAGCAGGTTTATATCGGTGATAAGGATCTGGGCGTTGCGGGCTTGCTTAACCTGCCTGATGTAGTTCCGCTGGCAGCCGCTGCCGCGTGGACGGCGACCACTGACCCGGACGTTATGCTGCAGGACGTTAACCTGCTGCTGACGGATGTCTGGATGCGTTCCGGTTATGCGGTTTGCCCGGCAAAAATCGGGGTAGCGCCGGAGTTGTTTGGCTTGATGACCGTTAAAAAGGTTTCCTCTGCGGGCAACATTTCCGTACTGGAGTACATCAAAATTAACAGCATCGCTTACCAGGAAAACGGCGAGCCGCTGGAGATTGTCTCCATAAAATGGGCCTCAAAGCGGGGTGTTGCCAATGCTCACCGCATGGTTGCTTACACCCAGGATGAGAAATACGTTCGCTTCCCTATGGTTCCTCTGCTGAGCACGCCGTTGGAATACCGCAGCATGCAGCAGCTCACCGTCTATTACGGAAAGCTGGGGCAGGTTGAGGCGCCGTATTCGAACACGATTTCTTACCTGGACGTTCCATCGTCCTGATAGTTGAGGCGGGGAAACCCGCCATTTTTAATGGAGTAGGCAAATGAAATATCACGTAGCTGCAGCTGCAACCCTGAGCTTTGCTGACGGTACTAAGTTAGAGCTAACCCCCGGCATTCACGATTCAAAAAATTTTACTGAAGCTGCGAAAAAACACTGGGCGTTCGGCGCGTACGTTAAGCCGCTTGATGAGGCTGATTTGCTTAAAGAGCAGGAGGCCAGTAATAACGCCGCCCGCGTCGCGCTCCTGGAAACGGAAAACACCGACCTGAAAGCGCAGCTGGAAAGCCGGGATGAATCTATCGGCAACCTGACCAATGAAGTACTGGACCTGAAAGCGCAGTTGGTGGAGAAGGATAGCGCCATCGAAACGCTGAATTCCGAACTGGCCGCGTTGAAGGATCAGAAAAATGGCAAAAAACAGTAACCTCCCGACCGTTGAAAAATTCCGCGAAGATTTCCCCGAGTTCTCAGACGTAACACGCTACCCAAACGCCTCGATCACCTTCTACCTCGGCCAGGCTGATTCTTTACTGGATCAGGACCGGCTGGGCGACCAGTTTGTTTATCTGGCTGAACTGTTTACGGCGCACTACACCGAGTTACGCGGGAAGAGCCTGGCGGGTGCGAAAGCCGGAGCGGTTAACAGTAGCGCTTCTGCTGGGGTGGCAACGTCTAAATCCGTGGATAAAGTCTCCGTCAGCTATGACGTGTCGGGGATTATCGATCCGGATGCTGGTTTCTGGAATAACACCGCCTACGGGCGGGAGTTCTTCTGGTGGTGGGAAATGTCCGGTGCTGGTGGCAGGCAGCTGCTTTGAAGAGCGGCATCACGGTGCGATCCGATAATGCCGCGGATATCCTGGAGTCACTAAAGGCGCTGTCCGGCATGGATGTGCTGGTGGGCATTCCTGCCGATAAAGCGGCGCGTGATGGCTCGCCAATCAATAACGCCGAGCTGGGTTACATCCAGTCCACGGGTGGGACGGTAGAAATTGATGGCGAGGTTGTCACGCTGTCGCCGCGCCCGTTTCTCGATATGGGTATTGAAGACACTAAGCCCAGGACTATCGAACATTTAAAGGCTGCTGCCGTGGCCGCACTGGATGGCAAAAAAGATGCGGCCTTGCGGGAGCTGGAGAGCGCTGGACAGATAGCCCGCGACGGCGCTAAAAACGTTATCGGTGTCGGTGACCGTCTTACTCCGCTGTCAGAGAAAACCATCCAGAAGCGCAGGGCTTCAAAGCCTCCCATTCTTGGCGAGAAGCCGCTTTACGCTCGCGGCTTCCTACTGCGTTCCATTAACTACGTGGTGAGGACGAAATAATGCCGCTTCTCGATGTATCAGAGGTGCTGTTTGATCCGGACTTCATGGACGACTCGCTGATGTGCCACCGGCAGGTGCAGACCCTGGATGAGGATAATTTTGCACAGAACACCGTGCAGGATATCCCGTTTTCCGGCGTGGTGACAGTAGACCGCTCGTTACAGGCTCAGCGCATGATGGCCGGGCAAAACATTAATGGCGCCATACTGATTGTGACGTCGTTCAGGCTGACGCAAGGGGTAAGACAGGACGGCAGCGGCAGAATGCTGGATGCCGATATCGTGACCTATGACGGCTACGACTACCGCGTGACGTTTGTTGACCCTTACAGTCGCTATGGCGCGGGGTTCGTGCAGGCGCACTGCGAGCTGGTGGAGGAACGCACAACGTGAGCAATGACAGCACCACGGCAGGTTATCTGACACCCGTCGGCGACTTGCCGAAATATGACGAAGAACTGGAGCGGGAAATCAGTCGCTGGATCCGTGGTGTTTCCGGCCTCGCTAAAGAGTTTGTTTTTCCCCGCTGGACTGAACCGCAGCCGCAGATACCGAAAAACGGGACCAACTGGTGTGGCTTCGGTATCACATCGATGCCGCGCCCGGTCACCCTGGCGAATATCCAGACCACAGAGGACGAGTCCGAACAATGGTCATGGGAAACCGTGGTGGTGATTTGCTGCTTCTACGGGCCGCAGGGGGCGTCAATAGCCGCCACGTTCCGGGAGGGGATTTACGTTGCCCAGAACAACGCAGAGCTGAACAAAACAGGCTTGTCGCTGGTGGATACGACACCGCTGATTTCAGCGCCCGAGCTTATTAATAACCAGTGGGTGAGGCGCTATGACCTTACCGCCACGCTTTCCCGCAAAAATATCCGCACCTACAACATCCGGGCGATCCAGTCAGCGCCGGTCACCTTTTTTGGAGAATAAGCTATGCAGGGATTACCTGTATCTAACGTCGTGAACGTAGACGTGATCATGTCGCCGACGGCGGCCACTGGTCGAAACTTCGGTTCCCTGCTGATTCTGGGAACGTCCTCTGTTATTCCGGTCACTGAGCGCATTCGCCAGTATGCCGCGATTGAAGATATTGCAGATGATTTTGGCGTGGACAGCCCGGAATATGAGGCCGCACTGGCTTACTTCGGGCAATCACCAAAACCCACTCAGGTATTTATCGGTCGCTGGGCTAAAACGCTGACCTCTTCGGAAACGGGCCCGGTAGAAACTGCCGTCCAGGCTGTTACGGCATGCCTGCAGTACACGAACTGGTACGGTCTTGTGGTCGCCGATGATGTATTAGCCGGTGCTGATGTGCTGCCGCCTGCCGATGTGATTGCCGTGGCGAAGGTCATCGAGGCATCCGGCGTGAGTCGTATCTTCGGTGTGACCTCTGGCGAGGTCGGGATTATCGACAGCGCATCTACGACTGATATTGCCTCGCAGCTCAAGGAAGGAAAATACGCCCGCACCTTCATCCAGTATTCCACCAAAAACCACTACGCGGCTGTTTCTGCATTTGGCCGGGCCTTTACCGTGAACTTTAACGGCAGCAACACCACGATCACCCTGAAATTTAAGCAGGAGCCGACGGTACCGTACGAAACGCTGACAGTCTCTCAGGCCGCCGCCGTGGATACTAAAAAGGCGAACGTTTACGTTTACTACGCGAACGACACGGCGATTCTCCAGCAGGGCGTGATGAGTAACGGTGATTTCTTCGATGAGCGCCACGGCCTCGACTGGCTGCAGAACTACGTGCAAAACAATCTCTATAACCTGCTGTACACCAGCACGACCAAAATCCCGCAAACGGATGCCGGTGTTACCCGCCTGCTGAGCAACGTCGAACAGTCGATGGATCAGACCGTCACTAACGGGCTGGTGGCTGCTGGTCTGTGGAACGGTGGCCCAATCGGGCAGCTTTCTCCTGGTGACACGCTGACGAAGGGTTATTACGTGTATGCGCAGCCGCTGGTGCAGCAGGCGCAGGCAGACCGCGAAGCGCGAAAAGCCCCACTGATTCAGGTGGCCTGCAAACTGGCCGGCGCCGTCCACTACGCCGATGTTCAGATCAACGTTGTTCGCTAAGGAGCGATAAATGTCGACTTATTCTTTTCTTGATGTAACCGCATCGCTCACCGGCCCGACGGGCGTTATTGACCTGGGCCAGGGCTCCGCGAACTCCGAAGAGGGGATCACGATGACGATGGCCGGGAACAAAAACACCATGACGGTTGGTGCTGACGGTGAAGTGATGCACAGCCTGCACGCTGACAAATCCGGCACCATCACCGTTACGCTGCTGAAAACCTCCCCGGTGAACAAAAAGCTGTCGCTGGCGTATAACGCGCAAAGTCAGTCCTCTGCCACCTGGGGCAATAACGTGATTGTCATCCGTAACACCGCCAGCGGCGATATCTCCACGGCCCGCTCCTGTGCGTTCCAGAAACAGCCGGACCACAACAACGCGAAAGAGGGCGGCACGGTGGCCTGGGTATTCGACTGCGGCAAGATTGACCAACTGCTTGGGGAGTTTTAATCGATGGAATTCGAAATTAAAGGTGTGACATACCGCACCGCCAAAATGGGTGTTTTTGAACAGTTGAGAGTTTCTCGCAAGCTGCTGCCGGTGCTGGCGGGCATGGTGTCGGAATTCCGCAGCGTGCAGGAAAAAATTAATAGCAAAGACACCGAGGGCGCTATGTCGTCCATCCTGCCGCGTATCGCTGATGCTGTGTCGAACATGAGTGATGATGACGTGAACGCGATCCTTTTCCCGTGCCTCTCTGTGGTGTCTCGCCAGCACGGTAAAAACTGGGTGCCGGTCTGCCAGCACAACGAGATGGCGTTTGATGATATCGACCTGCTCACCATGTTGCAGCTGGTGGCGCGGGTGGTCGCCGACTCTCTGGGAAATTTTTTGCAAGAACTCCCTACAACCGGGACGGACACCCAGCCAGCAGCTTAACCCTCAACAGTCTGCCGGGCGGTGAGGATTTTATTCTTCGCCCGGCGCTGGCCTTTCACCTCAATCAAAAAGACCTCGACAGCGGCGCGGTGGACCTCGCCCGCATAGCGCTGCTGAACGACTACCTCGACGTTCGGGAGGATAACGACGCCCGCATAGACAAATGGAGATCCGATAATGAGCGGTAGCGCAGATACCATCAAAGATTTCCTGGTCTCGCTGGGATTCGATATCGATAACGCCGGGGCGAACAAGTTTGAAGCAGTAGTGAAGGGCGTCACAGCTAATGTGCTCAAGCTGGGGGCGACGGTCGAGGGGGCGGCGGCTTCTGTGCTGCTGTTCACGACAAAGATTGCTGACGGGCTGGATAAGCTCTACTGGGCGTCACAGCGCACCGGGGCAACGGTGGCAGGTATTAAGGCGCTGGGCTATGCAGCATCGCAAACCGGTGGTAACGCGCAGGCGGCGCTATCCTCCCTCGAGGGGCTGGCAAGCTTTATGCGTAACAATCCGGGGGCCGAAGGTTTCCTGAACCGCCTGGGTGTACAGACGCGTGACGCCAGCGGGAAAATGCGCGATACGGCCGCCATCTTTACGGGGGTGGGACAGAAGCTAAACAGCATGCCTTACTACCGGGCGCGGCAGTATGCCCAAATGCTGGGCATCGATGAAAACACCCTGCAGTCAATGCGTCGGGGCCTGGCCGGGTTCACATCCGATTACCAGTCGATGATGCAGAAAACCGGCTTTAACGCTGACAAGGCCGCGCAGCAGTCCAACAAGTTTATGACCTCAATGAGAGGGCTCACCGGGCTGCTGGGCATCCTGCGCGATAAAATCGGCTCTAACCTTGCGGGTGGCCTGGCCGGTTCGCTGGATAACCTGCGCAAACGCATTCTAGATAACTTCCCGAAAATTGAAGAGACGCTAACCCGGCTGATTAAAGGCATTCTCTGGTTTGCTGATGCGTTTGCCCGGATGGGCTACCGGCTGATTCAGGGGGCGGGCGCGGTTATCGACTGGTGGAAGCGGCTGGATGATGGCAGCAAAAACCTGCTGAAAGTGTTCGGCGCGTTGCTAGTGGCCTGGCGGCTGCTGAACAGCTCATTCCTTATGTCGCCCATTGGGTTGATCACCACGCTGATTGGCGCATTGATATTACTTTGGGATGACTATAAGACCTGGAAAGAGGGCGGCAAAAGCCTTATCAACTGGGCAGAGTGGCAACCAGGCATTGAGCAGGCGAAAAAAGCCATCGTCTGGATCCGTGACAAGCTGCTTGAGCTGAAAGACGCCGTGGGCGGCTGGCAAAACGTTCTGGCGATTGCTGCGACGTTTATTGCCGGCGCATGGCTGACAAAAATCCTCGGTGCTTTCTCTAAAATCGCCAAGATTCCGGGGCCGCCGTGGTTAATGGCGCTGATGGCATATGGCGGGTATGTGGCAAGCGACCACGAAAATATAACTGCTGCAGCACAGTCCTCATGGGATTACACGAAACAGAATATCGGCGATACCCTCCGCAAGCTGGGTATTAATACCGATCTGGGGCGAAAAAATACCATGGTTGGCATTCCTGATGCCGCTTATGACATTCCCGGTAATTTCCCCGATCAGCATGCGCAATCCGTTAAACGTCCCCAGGCATCGGCGGCGGGCAAGCGGCTGCTGGGCTGGATGGGGCCGCTGTTTAACAAGCTGGAAACGCTTTATCGCCTGCCAATGGGATTGCTGAATAGCGTTGCTACCGCAGAATCGGGTGGTAATCAGTTCGCAATGTCCGGCGCGGGGGCGAAAGGGCTGTTTCAGTTCATGGATGGCACCGCTAAAGATATGGGGCTGCGCGGCAATGACGTTTTCGATCCGGAGAAGTCAGCCCAGGCTGCAGCCAAATACCTTAGCCAGCTACTACGGCAGAACGGCGGCAATCTGGATAAAGCGCTGGCGTCGTATAACTGGGGGATCGGGAACGTGCAGCGCTACGGCATGGGCCTGATGCCTGCCGAAACCCGGAATTATATTCCGAAGGTTCGCAGCAACATGCCCGGCGGTGCGCAGGTTCAGCAGGAAACGAACATTCATATTCACGGTGTTAATGATCCGCGTGAAGCAGCAAGGCTTACCGCTGAAAAGCAAATCAGCGTTAACGCCCAAACCGTTCAACAACTCATGGTGCCGCGCTAATGGATATTTTATCTGCCATTTTTCGCCAGCAGACGCGGAAAATTGACATCCTCGTGCCGAGTGTTGTCGTCTCGGAAAAGCACTCTGACACGCTGGAAATCACTGAGCACCCGGTAGAGAAGCCAACAACCGGCAGCAATGCCGGGTACATCGCCGATCATGCCTTTAAACGCCCGAGTGAAGTCACAATGGAATGTGGCTTTGCTGGTGGTGGTGCATTGCTGGATTTTGCCAGTAACCTGACCGCTACGAGCATCCTCGGTAAGAGCCCAAAGGAAACATATCAGCAGCTGCTTGACCTGCAGGCTTCCCGCGTTCCATTCGACGTGGTGACCGGGAAACGGACGTACAACAACATGCTGGTACGCGCCATTGAAGTCACGACCGACAAAACCACTGAGAACGTGCTCAGCTGCACGCTCACGCTGCGTGAAGTCATCATGTCGGAAACCTTTAGCGTTAAGGTGGCGGATAAGTCAGACATGGCGCAGGGGGCCAGCACCTCAGCTGTGCAGAACACCGGTACGAAGTCCACCACGCCGCCGAATGAGTCCATTCTCAGCAAGGCGGGAAGTCTCGTAGCTGGCTTGAGGGGATAACATGCAAATCAATGAAGTTCCGTTAGCCCCGGATAATCAGCTATTCCGTATTCAGCTTGGCGGTACCACCTACACGCTGCGCATTATCTGGCGCGATGCTGCTGGCTGGATTATGGATGTGCAGGACAGCGGCGGCGCTCCGCTTCTTTCCGGCGTGCCATTGGTCACCGGCCTTAATCTGCTCGAGCAATATCCGCAACTAGGCATTAACGGGGCGCTGGTGGTTGTCACCGATAACGGCGCTCCCGTTGAGCCGACAAAAACCAACCTTGGCACATACAGCCATCTTATTTTCATTCAGGGATAACTCATGTCAAAAAACTGGATGCGGCATTTTGAGCTGCAGCTTCTGGATCAGAACGGCCAGGGCATTTCCCTGTCTGATTTTAAAGTCACCTTCCAGATAGAGTGGGCTGATACAAAGTGGCCGCGTGTGGCGAATGTGCGGATCTACAATTTATCCCCCGACACCACGAATAAAATTTTAGGGCAGGAATTCGCAAAAATTCGCATCATTGCCGGGTATAGCGGGATTGCTGAACCGGTCGATGCAAGCGATGTAGGGACTGTTAAGGTTATTCCTGACGATAAGGTGGGACAGACGGACGGCCAGAACTACGGGCTTATCTTCGATGGTGACATCCGCTTTACGGTGACCGGGAAGGATAATATCACCGATTCCTGGGTGCTGGTGCAGGCGCTGAGTGAGCATGAGGCTTTCCTGTACGCTAACACCATAACGACCATCGCCGCAGGCTATACCGCTGCAGATGTGCTTCGGGCCACCATGAAGGATTTTAACCCGTTCGGCATTACTGAGGGGATTATTGGCGATATGCCACAGAACGTTTTCCCTCGGGGCCGCACGATCTACAACGCATCCCGTAACGTCATGGACAATATCGCAGCGCAGTGCAAAGCCACCTGGCAGCTGGTGGACGGGCAATTACAGATGGTCCCGGAGAATAAATATATCCATGAGGCTATCGTGCTTAACGCCAATACCGGATTGATTGGGATGCCTCAGCAGACGATGGGCGGCGGCGTGAACGTACGCTGCCTGATTAATCCCAACATTCGAATTAATGGCCTCGTTCAACTGGATCAGGCGTCAGTGTATCGTGCTGCTGTGAGCGATACGGATATTGCGCAGTCACCGGCGCGGATCGGGACATCTGAATTTAACGGGAACATTGAGGGTGATACGCTACCCAGCAAGCAGCAGGCCGCCAGCATCGCCACCGATGGTGTTTATATCGTCAAGTCTATAAGTTACACTGGCGACACAAGGGGCCAGCCGTGGTACATGGATTTGATGTGCTTTGCACGCGGGGCTCGCGAGCTTTACAGCCAGAATGCGATGCTGAAAACTAACTACTGAGGTAAGTATTGTGAAGCGTGTAGCCGCAATTATTGTTCTTATGACTTCATTTTTATCCCTGAATGTAATTGCCGACTCTCAATGTGGCAGTTATAAGGTGCATTGGGCTGACGATGGACTTGCAAGAATTAATGGTGCAAAACCGGAAACTCAAAAAATTACTTTTCTGAAAAAAGAAGGTGATTTTAACAATGTTAAATTTGAGTGGGTTGTCGCTACAGATCAACCTGGCCGCTGGGTTGGGATGGAATTTATAGGCCGCAACGGCAAGGCCATCCTCAACGCTCAATGGCTGCAAGCCAATATGGATGCGCCAAGGCATTATGTTTCTTATGACTGTGTAAAAATAAAAGGATAGTTATATGAAAGGATTTATAGCTCTATTTGTGCTTATTGCCTCAACAGCTAGTGCTGGTACCTTGAATGACTTTTTCGCAAAGCATCCTGATCTTGGCGACAACCTTGCGATACATAATGCAATTTCCAGAGCTTCCAGTATGGAGGCGGCGGGGTTAGCCAGAAGAGAAGGTGGAGACGAAAAAGAGCTAATGAGCACAAAAGGTGATCAGTTTGCTGTGCTAGGGTTGCGTAGAGTCAAAATGTACTGCGGCTATCCTGAATCTGCTCAAATGTCTGGGCTAAGCGCAGAAGAATGTAAGCTAGTGCTCAGCAAAAATTTATAAATCTACACGCCTCTCGAAAATCAACCCGCCTCGGCGGGTTTTTTTATGGAGTTTTTATGCCAGTTCCTACCCAATCACAGCTTGGCGGTGAGCAGCAGACTGCCCAGGCAATTGCCGATTCTGTTTCCTCTCAAATTCGCGTAGCGATGCCCGGCATCATCCAGTCATTCGATCCAGACGCTGTAACCTGCACTGTGCAGGTAGCACTGCGGGGTGTGGCCGGTAATGAATCAGTCGAGCTGAAACCGCTGGTGGATGTGCCGGTTATTTTCCCGCGTGGTGGCGGCTGCACGCTGACTTTCCCGGTCAAGGCTGGTGACGAATGTCTACTAATTTTCGCTGACCGCTGCATTGATTTCTGGTGGCAGTCCGGCGGCGTTCAGGAAACGGTAGATCCTCGCCAGCATGATTTCAGCGATGCTTTCGCCATTGTCGGGCCACAGTCGCAAGCACATAAAATTTCCGGTATCAGCATGGACGCCGCGCAGTTGCGTACCGACGACGGTGCCGCGTTCGTAGAAGTGGCCGCCGGGCATGAAGTTACTGTGCAAACACCTGGCAAGCTAACAGCTAACGCGCTGGGCGGGACCGAAATCACATCGCCCACCATTGTGCTAAACGGCGCGGTGACCATAAACGGCACGCTCAGCCAGGGCATGGGCGAGGGCGGCGGCGGCGCAACAATGCTGGGGCCGATTACCGTCACCAACGATGTGACTGCCGGTGGCGTTAGTGTCAAAAATCACACGCATAAAGGAGTTGAGCCTGGTAGCGGTAACAGCGGGGGGCCGAACTGATGCGATACCGACGAGAGGACAGTGGAGGGGATTATACCTTCGGCCAGGGCGACAACACATTTCTGGTGAACAGTCCGGAGTGTGTCGCCCAGGCAGTTAAAACCCGCTTCGAACTTTGGCGCGGCCAGTGGTTCCTCGACTTAACGGAGGGAACACCTTACGTGCAGTCAGTGCTGGGCAAACAGCGTTCCGATGTTTATATCCTGGCTATCCGCGAACGCCTGCAGGCGACGCCCGGCGTTAAAAGCATTATCTCCTTCGACACGAACAACGACGGCACCACGCGCCGCGTTACCTTCACAGCAACAATCGACACTATCTACGGCCAGACGACTGTAACTAGCGAGGCATAAATGGCTTTGAACCTCGACACGCTGGGGTTATCGGCAACGGTAACCGCCCAGGGCATAACCGCGCCTGATTACCAGACGGTGCTGAGCACCATCACTGGCTATTTCCGGCAGATTTATGGGGCTGACGCTTATCTGGAACCAGACAGCAAAGACGGCCAGATGGTGGCGCTGGTGGCGCTGGCCATCCATGACGCGAACAATACGGCCATTCAGATTTATAACTCATTCTCCCCGGCAACCGGCCAGGCTGCAGCGCTGAGCAGCAACGTTAAAATCAACGGTATCACGCGAAAGATTGCGACAAATTCCACGGTTGATCTGCTGCTGGGCGGCACGGCTGGAACGGCAATCAATAACGGCTCGGTGAGGGACCAGAACGGCGTGATTTGGAATCTGCCCGCCGCAGTGACGATCGGTGTCGCCGGTACAGTGGTTGTCACCGCAACATGTGCAACGAGTGGGGCAATTGCGGCGCTGGCCAGCACGATAACATCTATTAACACGCCAACGCGCGGCTGGACGTCAGCCACGAACCCGGCGGCGGCCACAGTGGGGCAATCGGGGGAAACTGACGCTGAGCTACGCATCAGACAGGCGCAGAGCGTGGCATTACCCGCGCTGACGCCGTTTGAGGCTGTAGACGGTGCCATTGCCAATATTGCAGGCGTGACCCGTCACAAGCTCTATGAGAATGACCAGGGAGTACCAGACAGCAACGGGCTGCCGGCGCATTCCATTTCTGCGATTGTGGACGGCGGCGATGTGAACCAGATAGCCCAGGTTATCCGGGGCAAAAAGGGGCAGGGGGTGGCGACGTACGGCACAACGTCCATTGTGGTACCGGACACCTACGGCAACCCGCATACCATTTCATTCTCCCGCCCGCAGAACGTCCCTGTGTTTGTCGATATCACGCTCAGGGTGTTCACCGGCTACACGTCGCAGATCGGTGAGCAAATCAAACAGGCAGTAGCGGAGTACATCAACAGCCTGAAAATCGGTGATAGCGTGCTGCTGAGCCGCGTTTACTCCCCGGCCAACCTGGGTGTGGTAAGCGGTGGCAACGCCCGTTATTACGACATCACAGAGCTGCTGATTGGTAAATCTGCCGGTTCAGTGTCTGCGGCTAACGTCAATATTGCTTATGACGGGGCAGCGGCATGCAGCACGGATAACGTAAAAATCACGGTGAGCTCATGAGCAAGTACACAGAGCTAATCACGAACTACCACGCGACTAAACCGCTTTTCCTGACTCACGTCGATCTCAGTACCCGCCCGCTGATAGATGTTTCAAACACGCTGGGCGGCCTGATTACAGCTTTTGATATTGATCATGCCGTCGGCGCGCAGCTCGATACCCTGGGGCTGTGGATAGGGCGTAGTCGCATTGTTAGCCAGCCCATTTCTGGTGTGTATTTTTCCTGGGATACCGACGGGCTGGGTTATGACCAGGGCGTGTGGCAAGGGCCTTACGATCCCGATTCCGGTTACACCACGCTAAGCGATGACACCTACCGCATCATTCTCAAAGCAAAAATCGCTATCAACAACTGGAACGGGCAGAACGACACGCTGCCCGCCATCCTCGATGCTGCGACGGCAGGCTCCGGACTCAAAATGCAGATCGTCGATAACCAGGACATGACCATTTCGGTTTGGGTATTTCCCGAGACGGATATAGCGAATGTTTCACGCGAACTTATTGCGGCGATAAAGCAGGGCTATCTGACCGTGAAAGCGGCTGGTGTGTGGGCCGGTGATATTCAAACGCCATCGGTGAAAACCCCATCTGAGGGCAATAAATTTTTCGGTTTCGACTTAAACAACGAATACATCGCCGGTTTTGACGACGGCGCATGGGAGATGACACTCTAATGGCTACGAACGAATTTAAACCCTTTGCTACAGGCGCTGGCGCAAATGTCATGAGCCAGGCTGACTGGGAGGCGCTGCCTGCACTTATTACAGGATTTCAGGCGGGCAAGGCATCCAGCGCGCAGGTAAACAAGGCTATCCGCCAGGCTTCATTTGTGGCGGCGGCGCTGGCGCAGTTTATTGCTAACCAGTCCGGGAATGATGTGCACGACGACGGCGACGTGACAACGCTGGTGGCCAGCCTCCTTTCGGCCATCAACAAAACATCACAGCCCCTGGATGCCACACTAACCGCGCTTGCCGCCCTGGCAACTGGCGCAAACAAGCTGCCTTACTTCACCGGGCCAGATGCCGCCAGCCAGACAGATTTAACCCAGGTTGGCCGGGATATTATCGGCAAAACAGACATTGCCAGCGTTCTCTCATACCTTGGTTTGGGAACAGCGGCCAAAAAAGATGTAGGGACCGGCACAGGGCAGATCCCTGACATGTCATCATTTTCTCTTGCGAGGATATCAGCATCGTCCGGGTATCAGAAATTGCCGAGCGGCTTGATATTCCAATGGACAATAGGCCCGTCGACAACAATAGAGACGTTAACAACCATCACGTTACCAATTCCTTTCCCCACAGCGATGATGGCTGGCATGGTGTCTACTAATGCAAATTCCGGCAACACATCGGACATTATGTATCAGACAGTGTCGTCCACAGCATCTTCAATTACATTGCAATCGCAGATATTCACGACATTGGCGGGCGCTGGTTCCGTGTCACCTGTTGTGTTTGCCATAGGATATTAATATGTACGCATACGCTAAAAATAATTTCTATCCATTTGATCTTCGCGAGAGCTATGAGGCTGCAGGAACATGGCCGGAAAGCTTTGTTGAAGTCGAAGATGAAGTGTTTGGGATGTATTCAGGTTTGCCATCGGAAGGAAAAATGCGGGGCGCTGATGCGGAAGGGAAACCAGCATGGGTTGATATACCGGCTCCCACAGCGGAGGAAATAATCGCGGCTGCAGAACGCAAGAAAAAAGCTCTGCTTTCCGAAGCCGATTCGATTACAGCAGACTGGCGCACGGAGCTGGCGTTGAGCATTATCGACGAAGACGACAAAGCAAAGCTCACAGCATGGATGAAGTACATCAAAGCGGTGAAAACGGTAGACACCTCCACCGCGCCTGATGTTAGTTGGCCGGAGAAACCGGGGGCGTAGGCCACTCAATGCCGGGCGCTTTTGACGTATCAATTCGCATCAGAAGAACCCGGTATTTTTTCCATGCAGCCAATGCGGCTGTTTCTTCTTCTGTCGCTATTCCTTCATCAACAGCACCCTGCCGCCATGAAACCTCAGAATCAGCGCTTAGTCGTAAAGCAGCACGCTTTTGTTCAGCAAAGGCGATCAACTCTTCTTTAGGCTGCGGCGGGATATCCCCCCATGTCGGTAATCCGTCGGCTCCTGCCGTTCGCTGCTTACCCTCTTTCACAAAACACGAATATTCAGCAACGACTGGATCTGACACAGGGACAATATCATCTGGCAACGTCCCGGCTGACTCGTAGTCAACTAGCCAGGCATGCGGATAAAACAGATTTGTTGTTTTACTGTAATAAAAATTAGTTTCGCTCATGACTACCTCTTATCTGCACCAGGCCTGATATTGAACAGTGATGCCCAGCGTTCCCCAGTTGATAAATCTGATTTTATTTGCTGCCGTTATGATCGCCGCAAACACGGTGCCATTGGATGGCTGGGTCGCTCCATTGCAGATCGATGTCACAACCGAAATAACTGCATTTGGCACAGCGTATGGCAACGTAACATCTGTTATACCCACGGGTAAGTTTACCTGCGCGGTCTGCATCATTACTGCACCGCCAGTATTGAGGCTCGGGAACTTAATTCCGTAAGCACTGCCTCCGTCGCTAACATAGGAAAAACTGCTCATATCGGGGAGTTGACTGGTGCTCGTCCCTACATCCCTTTTCGCCGCTGTTCCCAAACCAACCTTTGAGAAAATGTACATGCTGCCGCTCCGTGGCGTGCTCTCAGCCTTTTATGAGGTAAAAAGTCATGCTGGTAGGCTATGTCAGGGTGTCAACAAATGACCAAAACACAGCACTGCAGAAAAATGCGCTGGAGTGCGCAGGATGTGAGCTAATTTTGGAGGGTAAAATCAGCGTTAAAGCGGCGGACAGGCTGGGGTTAAAAATTGATGGCCGGATGTTCAATCCCGGCATCAATATAATCGATAGCCTTTTTCAGCTCACGTAAAAGTAATTCCGCCTCACGCCGTGACACGCAGAACTCCTGATCAGGAAACTCCGACGTCGGCCACATGGGTACGTCGCGCATTGAATCTCTAAACTGTGCTCTTAGCATCACCTTTTCTGCCAGCGCGGAAAAGGTGATCTGAAAGCTCACCAGTTCAGCCATGCCGTGGGCATCAGATTTTTCAAACTTACCTTCTAAGCCCACGCCACTTTTCCCCGCCTAACCACTGCCATAATCGCCTTTCCTGAACTCTCATATTCAGGAAGCGACAGCACACGCCATTTACCATCCCAGAACCCAAGAACGCAGCAACGATCACCAGTAGTGCCTTTAATCGCAAAAGTGCGGATATCAGCAGACGGAACCGGGAGCTTTTCGCCTGGTCGAGGGAAGTAAATCCTCACGCCGGATATGATCATGTTGTCCATCAAGACTACTCACTGACGAGCCAGAACTCGGCCTCTTCGAACATCTCTTCGATCAGGCGACTCAGTTTTTCTTTCTCATTTTTCGTGCAGTCACTGTTAACAGAGCTGGATTCCATAGGTTTAACGCGCACGTCAGCATCGGGAAAGACGCGATGCACACGCCTCGTCAACTCAGCCAGGATGATTTCTTTCGCCCCGGGCAAGCCCTCTACATTGCGTTTGTCATAGACGAGTTCAACGAACATTTTTAGCCCCTCATTAACTGGTTATGCATACAGTATATTTGAAGGGGCTACAGATCAATATTTACGCGGTGCTTTTATTGCTAATGCGTTCATATGATTTCATTGGAATTCACAGTTAAGACACCCGTTAGAGCACCTGTGATTTTTGAATTTGATGGGGTGTTTGGCATAACTGCTTGATTTGATTGGTACGCCCTACAGGGTTCGAACCTGTGACCTACGGCTTAGAAGGCCGTTGCTCTATCCAGCTGAGCTAAGGGCGCACTGAGTAATGTCGATGTGCATTACGGCTTGATGCGGGGTGGATTATACGGTCAGCACCTCTTGAGTCAATGGCTTTTCAACCACCTGCGCGACAATTGAGCATAAACCCACATCAGTGCCTGACAGCGAGGCGCGCATCTGACAAAATAGCAGTAACCCCTTCCTTTAAGTTTACAGATGGAATTCTCTCTCTGATGGCAGCAAAGATTATTGACGGTAAAACGATTGCGCAGCAGGTACGGCTTGAAGTTGCTGAAAAAGTAAGAGCCCGAACTGCCGCAGGAAAACGTGCCCCTGGTCTGGCCGTTGTATTGGTGGGAGCGAACCCTGCATCCCAGATTTATGTTGCGAACAAACGCAAAGCCTGCGAAGAGGTTGGGTTCGTTTCCCGCTCTTACGATTTGCCAGAAACCACCAGCGAAGCGGAGCTGTTAGGGCTGATTGATGACCTGAATGCCGACGCTGAAATTGACGGTATTCTGGTGCAGCTGCCTCTGCCTGCCGGGATTGATAACGTCAAAGTTCTCGAACGTATCGACCCGGATAAAGACGTAGACGGTTTCCATCCGTATAACATTGGCCGCCTGTGCCAGCGTGCGCCGCGCCTGCGTCCGTGTACGCCACGCGGTATCGTTACGCTGCTTGAACGTTACAAAATCGACACCTACGGCCTGAACGCGGTGATCATTGGTGCGTCCAACATCGTGGGCCGCCCGATGAGTATGGAGCTGCTGTTGGCCGGCTGCACCACCACCGTAACGCATCGCTTTACTAAAAACCTGCGTCAGCACGTCGAGAACGCCGACCTCGTGATTGTGGCGGTGGGCAAACCGGGCTTTATTCCGGGCGAGTGGATTAAAGAAGGCGCTATCGTGGTGGACGTCGGCATTAACCGCCTGGAAAGCGGGAAAGTGGTCGGCGACGTAATTTATGATGAAGCCGCCGCTAAAGCCTCGTATATTACGCCGGTTCCGGGTGGCGTTGGCCCAATGACCGTGGCCACCCTAATTCAGAATACCTTGCAGGCCTGCGAGGAATATCATGATGTCGATGGAGAGTAATAATGGCGACCTTCTCATTAGGTAAACACCCCCACGTTGAACTGTGCGACTTGCTCAAGCTGGAAGGCTGGTGCGAAAGCGGCGCCCAGGCAAAGGCGGTGATTGCCGAAGGCCTCGTGAAGGTGGACGGTGAAGTTGAAACCCGCAAGCGCTGCAAAATCGTTGCGGGCCAGACCGTAACCTTTGAAAGCCTGAGCATTACCGTTCAGCCTTAAGCTCGACCGGCCCTGCCCAGAGCGGAAAGGGCCGGAATCAACTCTCCCTGTCACCCCCGACGGGAGCGTTGAATGAGCCTTCATTTCTCAGGCACAAAACCCCATCAATCCCAGGCCTAAAAACCTGCGTCACTTCAAATATTCGATAACAATATGGCAACAGCGCAGATTTCAGTTGCGGGGTAAAAACCGTTTCGGCACTCTAGGTAGAACGTTCTACTAGAACGTTCTACCTACCATAAAAACGCGTAAATAGACAAAACGCGGTTACTGCGTCTGCACCGGGGGAAACGTCCATGAGTCTGTTGTCCAGTGTTGTTAAATCGTTATCAAAGCTTTCCATGATTGGCCGCGCCTTAATGCTGCCTATCTCTCTGCTGCCCGCCGCAGGTTTACTGCTGGCGTTCGGCGATAAGTTTCACTTACCGCTGATGATGAACGCGGGCGGGGTCATTTTTGACAACCTGCCCATGCTGTTCGCCATCGGTTCTGCCGTTGGCCTGGCCGCTGAGTCAGGTATTGCCGCACTGTCTGCGGCGGTGTCGGTGTTTATCATTAACATCACCATTGGCACCGTGATGCACATTACGCCGGAAATGGCCTCTGCGGGCGGTAAATATGCCATGGTAGTGGGCATTCCAACGCTGCAAATGGGCGTTTTCGGCGGGCTAATCTCCGGGATCCTCGCGGCGTGGTGCTACAACAAGTTCCACACCATGCAGCTGCCGGAGTTTCTGGGCTTCTTCTCCGGCAAACGCTTTGTCGCTATCGCCACGGCGTTTCTCTCCTTTCTGCTGGGGATGGCGCTGCCGTGGGTCTGGTCATACATTCAGTCCGGCATTGATGCCCTGTCGGTAGTGGTGAACGGTGACAATCAGGCCGCGTCGACCTTTATCTTTGGCCTTGTTGAACGCGCGCTTATCCCGCTGGGCCTGCACCATATCTGGTATCCCTCTTTCTGGTACTCCTTCGGGGAATACACCACCCACACGGGGCAGGTTATTCACGGCGACCAGACGATTTGGTTCAAAATGCTGGAAGAGGGCGTGAAGTCCTTCAGCAGCGACAGCTATCACGATGCCGGTAAATTCATGCAGGGCGAGTTCCCGCTGATGCTGTTCGCGCTGCCTGCAGCCTGTCTGGCGATGTACCATGAAGCCAACACCAGGAATAAGAAAATTGCCTCAGGTATTCTGTTCTCCGCAGCGCTGACCTGCTTCCTGACAGGGATAACGGAGCCGGTAGAGTTCACCTTTATCTTCGTCGCTCCGATCCTGTACGTGTTCAACGCGGTGATGGCCGGCCTGTCGTATATGTGTATGTATCTGCTGCATGCTCATATTGCCAAATCGTTCTCCGCCGGGATGATCGACTACATCTCCTTTGGTATCCTGCCGTCCTTTAACGGCTATCAGACTAACTTCCTGATGGCGGTTGTGGTCGGCGTGCCTATGGCGCTTATCTACTACTTCACCTTCCGCTTCGTGATTCGCCGCTTCGACGTGAAAACGCCGGGCCGTACCGAAGTGACCGCTAACGCCGGGGATAAAACCGATACCGAACTGGCTGGCGATATCATCGGCCTGCTGGGCGGGGCGCCAAACATCAACTCCGTGGGTTCCTGCATCACCCGTTTGCGCCTCGAAGTGGACGACAGTTCAAAGGTCGATAAAGATGGCCTGAACAGTCTGGGCGCACGCGGCGTAGTGTTTGTCGGCGATTCGGGTATTCAGGTGATATTTGGTGCCAGAGCGCAATTTATTGCTCAGACAATGTCGACGATGATCGGTAAATAATGTAATACCTTTCGGCCTCCTGTATGTTTCAGGGGGCTGAAATTTATGGATGTACGGTTGCAGGGGTGGAATGAAAAAGGTCAACATCATTGATGTCGCGGAGCTGGCAGGCGTATCGGTCTCGACGGTTTCGCTGGTGCTGCGTCAGAAGGGCAAGATCTCCGAGGCGACCATTGATAAGGTCAACGCCGCCATCAAAACATTAGGTTACGTGCATAACGTTGCCGCCGCTAACCTGCGTTCCAGCACGTCCAACCTGATTGGCCTGATCATCCGCGATTTTAACGATTCCTTCTCGGTCAACGTCACCGCAAGCGTCGTTCAGCAGCTTGAGAAACAAGGTTATATGGTGTTTCTCGGCCAGCCGCGTGATGACGAACAGCAGCTACGTAACTGCCTGACGTCGTTTAACCAGCAGGGCGTCGCCGGGGTGATTTATCTGGCCGCCGACTGTCACTCCGCTGAGCTACCTCAGGCGATTACCGACTGCCCGCTGCCCACGGTAGTCATCTCTGAATCAACCATTACCAGCACGCGCGACGTTATTGGGCGGGATAATCGCCAGGCCGGTAACCAGGCCACTCGATTTCTCATTGAACGCGGCCACCGTAATATCGCCTGGCTGGGCGGCACGAAAAGCTGCCTGATCCGCGCCGAGCGTTTGTCAGGTTACCGCAGCGCCCTGCAGCAGTATGGCCTGCCGTTCAGGGAAGAGTGGGCGCCAGAATGCGCGGACGATACCTCGGCTTCGGCGTTTGCCACACGCCTGATGCTGGAAAAAAGCAACCAAATCACCGCCATGCTGTGCCATTCCCCGGCGGCCATTATCGGCGCCATCACCGGTATTCAGCAGGTTGGTAGAACGGTCGGGAAAGATGTCTTCTTAACGCAGCAGGTCTCTCTGATCGGTTTCGAAGATATGATGTACATTAATCTTACCTCGCCGAGCTTTACCTATGTCTCCGCGTCCAGCGAAGAGACCGGGCGACAGGCCGCCTCTCTGATTGTCCGCAAAATCAAACAGCCAGAATTACCCGCCCAGAGAATTATTATTTCTGGAGAGCTGGTTCCGCGCGAATCCGCCTGACGGCAATATTCATCGTGTCTTATTGGTTAATATGTCCTTCATTTCATCATAATTAGTGGCATTTTATTAACGCATTATTTTCATTTTAATTTCAATTAATCATGAAGACAGTTTGATATTGCAAGTTGAATATGTTCTGGTCAGAATGGCGACTTCGGATTGGGAATTTTCTTGTACCTATGCTCAAGCGCATCCTTTCTACCTTATTATTTATGGCGGGTTTCTATGCCGGTAATGCGATGGCCGTTGATTGCCAGCGCGCTGCTACGCCATTAGACAATACCATCTGCAATAATGACACCTTGCACTGGCTGGACAGTACCATGGACATGATTTACCACTCCATGCTGGTGAAAAACAATGCGGCTCAGGTTCATAAAGACTATCTGGAGTGGGATAAATCGCTTGAAAGCTGCACATCTGACGGCTGCATTGAGCGCGCCTATTATGAAGGAATTAGCCGAATTTCTGGCGTGCAAGAGGATTTCGACTGGCAGGGAAACTGGTGGAATACTACGGCTGCTAACCGTAGCGGCGGAAATATAACCCTTAGCCGTAACGCGGAATGGTCGTTGACCGTCGACATCAGGGCCTGGGCGGGCGCAAATCATGATGATTTCACCGCAGAAGCCAGAAAGATCTACGGCATGGCGATTGTGGAGAAAGTGAAGGACACCAGCAATTGCAAGCTGCTCTTTATCCCGCGCCAGGATGGCTCAATCCAGGTACACAGTAACGCAGACTGGGGCTGTAAGCTGTCGATGCCGAAGGGGGTATTTATTGACGGACGCTATGTCAAAAGCCAAACGGATCCACGGCCTAAAGCCACGCTGTTGTCTATTGGCGTCTTTCCGGATGCCGCGACAGATACTCGCTTCAGGGCGATGGTGGGAGATGACTACCAAAACTTCGTTGATGCCGCGAATGTGTACATCTACCAGGACGATATCGACAATATTGGTGCGAAGGTGATTTCGATGTGGGTCCGCGGCGAAGCAAACCGCCATACCGCAATTGTGATGTATACATCGGAAGGAAAAATGTGGGCGGCCCGTACCTCTCCGGGGAAAAATGGCATTCAGGAAGCGAAGTTTTACCGCTCCAAAGGGAACGAAACAGGCCCGCTGCCGAGAACGCTTCAGGGCTGGAAGTTACGGTTTTTAGATAAGTAGTAGTCATTCTCTCTTAGTTTCAAATCAATACTATGAGAGTGCTGCTAAGGTTCCGTTCACCACAAATCTATATCTACATGTAGCCATCGAACCGGTGAACGTGTCAGGTGGCATTTCGCCATGCCCCCTGACGACCCCCGGCGCCCGGCGAGCTCATCGCCGCTAAAGCGGTAAACCCACC
>NZ_JACARU010000019.1:0-111296 GCF_013386425.1 Cedecea sp. P7760
TAAGTTGGAGTCATTACCCCTTTCTGGAGAATAGCCCTTTGATCAACGTTCTTCTTGTTGATGACCACGAACTGGTGCGCGCAGGGATACGACGCATTCTGGAAGAGATTAAAGGCATCAAAGTCTCGGGTGAAGCTAACTGCGGTGAGGATGCCATTAAATGGTGCCGCAGCAACCCGGTCGATGTCGTGTTAATGGATATGAATATGCCGGGGATCGGCGGCCTGGAAGCCACCCGTAAGATTGCCCGTTACTCTTCAGATATCAAAGTTATCATGTTGACTATCCATACCGAGAATCCGCTGCCTGCGAAAGTGATGCAGGCCGGCGCGGCAGGTTACCTGAGCAAAGGCGCGGCGCCTCAGGACGTGGTTAACGCGATTCGCTCCGTCAATGCGGGCCAGCGTTACATCGCCTCCGACATTGCCCAGCAGATGGCCTTAAGCCAGATAGAGCCCGAGGCGGAATCCCCCTTCGCCAGTTTGTCTGAGCGTGAATTACAGATTATGCTGATGATCACCAAAGGCCAGAAGGTCAATGAGATCTCTGAGCAGCTTAATCTCAGCCCTAAAACGGTGAACAGCTACCGCTATCGGATGTTTAGTAAACTGAATATCAGCGGCGACGTTGAGCTGACACACCTGGCTATCCGCCATGGGTTATTCAACGCGGAGACGTTAATCAGTAGTGAGTGACACTTTCGATTCCCGGGCTTTTCTCAAGACGGTAACCAGCAAGCCCGGCGTCTATCGCATGTACGATGCCGGCAGCACCGTTATCTACGTCGGCAAAGCCAAAGACCTGAAAAAACGCCTTTCCAGCTACTTCCGTACAAACCTCGCGAGCCGCAAAACCGAGGCGCTGGTGGCGTTGATTCACCACATCGACGTCACGGTGACCCACACCGAAACCGAAGCCCTGCTGTTAGAGCACAACTACATCAAGCTCTATCAGCCTCGCTACAACGTGCTGCTGCGTGACGATAAATCCTATCCTTTTATCTTCCTGAGCGCGGACAGCCACCCGCGGCTGGCCATGCACCGCGGCGCCAAGCATGCGAAGGGTGAATACTTCGGCCCGTTTCCTAACGGCTATGCCGTGCGCGAAACGCTGGCGCTGCTGCAAAAGGTTTTCCCGATTCGTCAGTGCGAGAACAGCGTTTATCGCAACCGCTCCCGGCCTTGTCTCCAGTATCAAATTGGGCGCTGTCTCGGCCCCTGCGTTGCAGGTCTGGTAACGGAAGAGGACTATGCCCGTCAGGTGGATTATGTCCGTCTGTTTTTAGCCGGGAAGGACGATCAGGTGCTGACGCAGCTTATCGGCCGTATGGAAGAGGCGAGCAAAAACCTTGAGTTTGAAGAGGCCGCCAGGATCCGCGATCAGATTCAGGCGGTAAGGCGCATTACCGAGAAACAGTTTGTTTCCAATACCGGCGACGATCTCGACGTTATTGGCGTATCGTTTGATGCTGGGCTGGCCTGCGTTCACGTGCTGTTTATTCGCCAGGGCAAAGTGCTTGGCAGCCGTAGCTACTTCCCTAAGGTGCCAGCCGGTACCGAGCTGAGCGAAGTTGTCGAGACGTTTGTCGGCCAGTTTTATCTGCAGGGCAGCCAGATGCGCACGCTGCCTTCTGAAATTCTGCTTGATTTTGCGCTGGCGGATAAATCCCTGCTGGCGGAGTCGTTGAGCGAGCTGGCGGGCCGCAAGGTGAACGTGCAAACCAAACCTCGCGGTGACCGGGCGCGTTACCTGAAGCTTGCGCGTACCAACGCGGCAACGGCACTGGTAACCAGGCTTTCCCAACAGTCCACTATCCATCAGCGCCTGAAAGCGCTGGCTGAGGTGCTAAAACTTCCGGAAGTGAAGCGGATGGAGTGTTTTGATATCAGCCATACGATGGGGGAGCAAACCGTCGCTTCCTGCGTTGTTTTTGACAGCAACGGTCCGCTGCGGTCTGAATATCGCCGCTATAATATTACCGGCATTACGCCGGGCGATGATTATGCCGCCATGAACCAGGTGCTGCGTCGTCGCTACGGCAAGGCCATAGAAGAAAGCAAAATACCCGACGTTATCCTGATAGACGGCGGGAAGGGGCAGCTGGGGCAGGCGAAGTCCGTATTTGCCGGGCTGGACGTGCCCTGGGACAAACACCATCCTTTATTGCTTGGCGTGGCAAAAGGCAGCGACCGTAAAGCAGGGCTGGAAACGCTGTTCTTCGAACCGGAAGGTGAGGGGTTCTCTTTGCCGCCGGATTCTCCGGCACTGCATGTGATCCAGCACATCCGTGATGATTCACACGATCATGCGATTTCCGGGCACCGTAAAAAACGCGCTAAGGTGAAAAGTACCAGCTCGTTGGAAACCATCGAAGGGATCGGACCTAAACGCCGCCAGATGTTGCTGAAGTATATGGGCGGATTGCAACCGTTAATCAATGCCTCTATCGAGGAGATCGCAAAAGTGCCGGGCATCTCGCAGGCATTGGCAGAAAAGATCTACTACTCGTTGAAACATTAAGGGCTCTGTAGCAACATAGAGACAATTTCCACTTATGACAGATAGTTAACTGGCACTATGCGATTCAATATCCCAACACTGCTCACGCTGTTTCGTGTCATCCTTATCCCGTTCTTTGTGCTGGCGTTTTATCTGCCGTTCAATTGGGGCCCGTTCCTTTGCGCGTTCATCTTCTGGCTGGCGGCTATCACCGACTGGTTTGACGGTTTCCTGGCGCGTCGCTGGAACCAGAGCACGCGCTTTGGCGCATTCCTTGACCCGGTTGCTGATAAGGTGATGGTGGTCGTGGCTTTAGTACTGGTGGCGGAACACTACCATGCCTGGTGGGTGACCCTGCCTGCGGCAACGATGATCGCTCGTGAAATTATTATTTCCGCACTGCGCGAATGGATGGCGGAAATTGGCAAGCGCAGCCGCGTGGCGGTGTCCTGGATTGGCAAAACCAAAACCATGGCACAGATGCTGGCGTTGATCGGGATGCTGTGGCGGCCGAACATGTGGATCGAATACACCGGCATCGCGCTTTTCTTCGTGGCTGCGGTTCTGACCTTCTGGTCAATGTTCCAGTATCTTGCTGCGGCACGCGGCGATTTGCTCGAACCGTGATCTATCCGGCGCAAAATTCAGCAAACGATTCGTGGTGTTAGAAAATTTCATTGACTCATTGCGTCAGGTAAGTAGAATGCAACGCATCGAAAGGCAGCATGGCTAGCCGGAAGATAATAAAATCAAGTGATTAGCTTAACGGCCACCAACGGTCACTTGTACAAAATGCGGGAATAGCTCAGTTGGTAGAGCACGACCTTGCCAAGGTCGGGGTCGCGAGTTCGAGTCTCGTTTCCCGCTCCAGATTCAGGTAATAGAGTTTTCTGTTACCGCCTGAAAAGGCAAAAGATTTTGGCGCGTTAGCAAAGCGGTTATGTAGCGGATTGCAAATCCGTCTAGTCCGGTTCGACTCCGGAACGCGCCTCCAATTTCTTCCCGAGCCCGGATGGTGAAATCGGTAGACACAAGGGATTTAAAATCCCTCGGCTTATGGCTGTGCGGGTTCAAGTCCCGCTCCGGGTACCATGGGAATAAAAAGAATAAAATCAATGATAAGCAGTGTCGTGTAAACCACCTTCGGGTGGTTTTTTATTGCCTGCGATTTGGGACAGTGGCAGCAAAATGGCAGCAGGGTGGCAGCGCTGCCTTTTGGCTGACTATCTATTTCGTCTCTTCACGGTTATCAAACGGATTAAGTGCTATCGCTGCATCAAGGTGATTTGGTGCGAAATGCGCATACCGCATGGTCATCATGATAGTGCTATGACCAAGTATCTGCTGTAGCACCAGAATATTGCCACCACGCATCATAAAATGGCTTGCAAAGGTATGCCGCAGGACGTGGGTACGCTGACCTTTAGGCAACTCAATGCTGGCTCTGCTAAGTGCAGATTTGAAGGCTTCATAAGCGGGGGAGAACAGCACTCCACGTTTCTTCGGCAGCAACTCTTGTAGTTGGGCAGATATTGGCACTGTGCGGTTCTTTTTGCTTTTGGTCTGAGTGAAGGTCAGACGGCCTGGCAATATTTGAGATTGCTTCAAGTCCTGGGCTTCACTCCAGCGCGCACCAGTCGCCAGGCAAATTCTAACGATGATACCGAGATCTTTATTGGCAGACTGGTCGCAAGCTGCAAGCAGGCGGTCAATCTCTTCCTCGTAGAGGAAAGCCAGCTCCTGATCACCCTCTTTGAACTGCCTGATCCCTGAAAGTGGGTTATCACCTTCCCATTCCCCTAAGCGTTTCATTTCCGCAAAGACTGCATGCAGATAAGATTGCTCGCGGTTTACCGTCGCCTCGCTAAGTTTCTTCTTTCCTTTCTGATTCCATTCACCGCTTAAACGTCTTTCCCGATAAACAGCAAAAGTGTTTTTATCAAAGTGAGCAGCGAGAGGATCTCCCAGGCGTTCGCAGATAGCGAGCAGCTTTGTTTTTCTCTCTTCGCCGGAAGTCAGGGTTTTACCGTGCATTTCAAACCAACGGTCAACGAATGCGGAGAGCGTTACCGCACTATCGTTAACTGTCTGGCCTGAAGCGTTATTCATGGCGCGGCGCTCAAATGAGAGCGCCTCGCCTTTGGTGGCAAACTGCTTGCGTATGCGCTTCCCATCGCGTCCGTATGGGAAGCACTGACAGAGCCATTTACCTGAAGTAAGCTTACGAACGGTCACTCTTCCCCCTCTAAAGCCTCACTTGAGCCAGCATAGGCCAGCGATATAAACATTTCTGCAGCGTTATCAAGATGTGCATAGGTAGGTGTAGATTCGGTATCTCGACATCTACAGACGAAAGGGCGCGTTTGATTTTCTGGTTGGAAGGATAAACTTACAACGGGAGTTTTACGTGGTTTGCCATTTTTGAAAAAATCACAGACATCCAAACGATTGCAAAGGCCTGCATCATCTTGATAAGTAGCAACATGCCACCCCATACCTTGAAGTGTTTCGGCAAATGCTAAATGTACTTCTTCGATATTTTTATACAAGCCAACGGAGTATTGTTTTTTCTTGCTCTTGTTAAGTTCGCCTGGCAGGACTGAGAGCCTTTCTACACCAAGTATTTCAATTTTTTCCAAGCTGAATGTTTTTACCGGGTGAGTCGGAGATGATAGGTCTGCTGCCCGCAGAGTAAAGTTATCAAGCAATGTCAGAGGAAGAATATCTCTTGCAGATCCGGATCGTTCACCTCCGTGATAAATGATTGATAAATTTTTTTTTGTATCAATTGACGACCAGATCAGGTCCAGAAGAGGGTGTTCATCATGGATTGTGAGTGTTGGTGCCTTGGCCTCTTCACGTTCAACATTTTGCACATTAGACAAAGTCGACTGGTTTAGAAATTGCTCAGCCGACAGCACTTCGGAACCTTGTTGAGATGCCTTGTTTATTTTGCTTGGGCCAGCATTTTCTCCACAACAGAGATAGTTAAGATCCTTGGTGACATCACTTCTAACGACATATCCACGAGCTTTAGCAATTTCAATCAGCTCATTTTTATCTTTTTTCCCAAAACCTGTAAAACAAATAGTATTCATATAAAACCCCACGAAGTCAGAAGAATAATGAACCTAACAGGAAGCCAATTAAGAAAATGACAATGAATTCTTTCGGGTGATTTCGCAGCAATGTAGTGACATTCGCAGGAGAGTGATTGTCTTTCGGAGGAGAGAGCGGAATATCTTGTGTTTGCTGGTCCAGCCACGATAAACACATTTGAAGCTGGTTGCGTGTTAGGTCATTCAATCGACCAGTTCCGAAGTTAACATGGCAATAACGAATCAGCTTTTGCCTCAATTCGCTATCTTCACTGTTGCGAAGAAGAAGGCTGACAAGGGCTTTACTGGCATCTTTTTCTTTAAGCCGTTCAAGCATGGCCTGCAGGAAACTAAGAGCCGCCTGGTATTGGTTTACGGTCATATCTTCAATACTGGTAACACCAATCTCGGCATGAACCTTTTGCCAGATAACGAACGCCTCATTATCCCCGGCCTCGGCTATTGCAGTTACAAGGCAGTTAAGTTCCTTACGCTGAGCTTTGACGAGAGGACGCTTTTCTTCTTTTTCAGATGGGATTGCTATATTGACGGTATGGCGTCCGTCAAACTGATCTATCTGAATATTATTTTCATTAAAATCACGACCCGCCAGGCGGTTTTGCTCTCCAGTAGAATTTACTGTCATAAAGCTTCCTTACTTATTTTTTTCGTTGAAATCCCTGCCCGCTACACGGTTACTGTTGCCAGATACCTGAATTGAATTTGATGCCGAACTACCAGCCGTGAGGGCAGCAAGGGCCGCAGCTTTGATTGCTAATGGGGCATTACGGTAAATTTCGATAAGCTCTTGTTCATCATCAGATAGTGCTCCCGTTTTAGGTATCCTTTGACCTGTAAGAACGTACAGCACATCTATACCTGAAGCTGCTAATGCCATGAGGTAGCCGCCACCAGGTATTTTTTCATCACGTTCATAAGCTGCTTGAGCACCACGAGAACCATTAGCTAAAGCAGCAAAATCAGTCTGATTAAGCCCTCTACGGTCCCTTTCTTCACGCAATCTGAAACCTAAAGTTGTCATTTATTCGTTTTCAACGTTGACATTGATACCTATAGTGATCAATGATGTTTTTCACAGATTCTTAGCAGATCACAATATACCACTATGACGCAAGTAGAGCATATTCAGCGGTCACGTACCCCGAAAAATACCGTGGCAGGAGGCCCACTCCCGTTACGTCTTTCACCAGAAGAGCGCGCCACCATTGAAGCAATGGCAGAGGCAGAATGCCGATCTGCATCAAATATGGTTCGTATCGTTTTTTTACGCGGGCTTCAGGAAATGCATCCCAATCAAGCAGGGAATTAATGATGAGCAAGAAAACGCAGAAGCTTTGTTTAGGGCGCCCAAGAGCTATTGATGGTTCCACTTTGGCTGTGGCGCTTTATTCACCTGATACAGGGCGCTTAGGCCAGGTACTGATTTCGGTGAGTGTTGTTGCCATTTACGGTGGGGCAGTTGAGGTGCCGCCTGAGCTTATGGAAAAGCTCAAGGGTTTATTAGCTCCAGAAAAAATCACCAGTTTTAAGCTGGGAAATACACGTTGATGATCCTGTGTTAAGAGGTGAAAGATGTCAGGCGTAACTATCAATTTAAATGTTGCGGCACCTTATTTATCGCTTAAAGAGTATGCCAGAGTTACCGGAATACCCTTCGAAACTTGCCGGGATATGGTCAAGGATGGGCGGATTATCATCAGGCCCAAAGAGCTTGCCGGAAGTAAGGTAGAAGTAAATATGGTCGCCATGCTCAAGGATGCGATAGCCAATAGTTAACGGGGATATTATGGGCCAGTTAATACAACTAAGCCGACATAGTTATATTTATCGTGGTTTTACTATTCATAAATGCCCGCGCAATTCTATTACCATGAAAACGGCATACAGCGTTTTAAGTGATGGTAATTATTTCGGCAGAGACTTTGCTTTGTCAGAAGCGATGAAAACCATAGATGCTATTCGTGAAGGGGTATCACATCAATGAACGCAGACCAGGGGCCATCCCTTGCTAGCTTGCTAAAGCAAGGCTGTCAGGTTACACACTACCGCAATTCGCGGGGCTGGATTGAATGTCCTGATGGGCGTTTTTTTAAGCCAGAACCAAACAAAGTGCAGTTTATTAAAGGAATGAGTAAACCTTATGTTTATACGAAAAAAATAAATAAAGGTTTATTTAATGCCTTGGCTGGAATGTTTAAAAAACTGATTTGAAAGTTAAGTAATAAATCAATCTCTTCTTACCAGTTTTCACTTAATTAAGTGATGACGTATTCGCTCACCCAAAATGTGAGAAATGGCATGATGAATACTGGACAGAATAGACCTGCATCGGGACGTCAGATGTTCCTTGAGCAATACGCCCGTTTACAGTCAGGGCTTAAAGTCTCTCGCACCTGCAAAACAGCTAGTCGTTATGACCTTTTAGGAGAAGACCAGCGCAAGGTGATTTTCATTCTGGCTAACGAAGCTACGGCAAAGTTTCAGGGGTTACCGCTACTGACCCGTGAGCATTTGAAGGCTGATTTTAATGACCTTGGCGAAATGGAGCGTAGATCTCTGATGCTGGGTATTAAGCGCCTTGCTGAGCTGGCTGCATCGTTGCCATGGGAATTCCCTGACCATGCCGCGCCTCGCCTTGAGGTTCAGGTGTTACGCGAATCACCCCCCACGCCGGATAGCGCAGTCAATTAACCACTGAATGATTCACCAATAGTCAGACGCTCTAACGCGTCGGGATTCCTACACCCGGGAGAAAGCAAAATGATTCGATCACTACTAAAATGGCCTGGCGGTAAAAGCCGCGTTATTCCTGAACTGCGTCCACATTTACCAAAGGCTGACTGTCTTATTGAGCCTTTTGTTGGTGGCGCATCTGTATTTCTCAATACCGATTATCGGCGCTATATCCTTGCGGATATCAACCCGGATCTGATTAACCTCTATCGAGAAGTGAAGAGCAATCCCGAGCTGGTGATTGATCTTGCGTGGCCGCTATTTGCGACAGGCAATTCAAAAGAAGAGTATTTGCAAAACCGTCGAATTTTTAACGGTACGAAAGGATTGCTTGATGCGGCACGCGCTGCGCTGTTTCTTTATCTCAACCGCCACGGCTATAACGGCGTGGTGCGTTACAATCAGAGCGGCGGTTATAACGTGCCGTTTGGTCAGCACAAAACCGCGCCTTACTTCCCGGAAGAGGAGATCCGCCAGTTTGCTGAGAAAGCCAACGATACCAAAGCTATTTTTCTCTGCTCTTCATTCCAAAACACGTTACGGGTGATGGTGGGTGCCGATGAGGTTATTTACTGCGACCCACCATACCTGCCTGCTAGCGATACAGCGAATTTCACCCAATACCATACAGACCCATTCACCGAGAGGCATCACCGCCAGCTAGTTGTTGCGCTGCTGGAAGTAAACCGTAAATACGGCGTGCCGGTCATCATTTCTAACAGCGACACAGAAGCCACTCGCAAGATCTACAAACCTTTCAAACTGCATGAAATCAGCGTGCAACGTTCTGTCAGCACTGACAAAGAAAACCGTCAAAAGGCCAAAGAGGTGATCGGCGTTCTCAAGGTTTGCGAAGGGTGCGGAATAGCTGGCGGTGGGTGTTGCCCTGATTGTGGGCCATGTTGTGGTGATTCGACTTATGGCGCGATGGTTAAAGCAGGCGTTTTTGATGAGCAGGATAGTTTCCAATGATAAGTCTAGCGAAAGATTATCTTTGCCATATTGCTAACACGGTATTCCGCTCCTATATGTGCCCATTCAATCAAGTATGGGATCTAAAACTTCTCCGGGCATTAGAAACGGGGGAGATAATACATGTGGACAAACATACTATTACATTTGCCAGTGACGGTGATGTATTAGCGGTATGGGTTGCTAATGGCTGGTATTCCTATGCGTATTTGTTTCAGTTGAATGGCGAATATGTGGATGAGAACCTACGAGTTCGACCACGCTTTAGAACAATGCGCCTGCTTCGTGAACTGGAAAAAACAATTCGCCCGGTCCCTGTTACCAAGCAAGTTTTTTATGACCGGATTGGGGGAAGCAAAGAAAAAGATGGGGGAGCGGTGGGATAATGTCCACCACTGCCAGCGGGCGTCGCGCCCCAACGCTACCGCCAGAGTTTCCGGGTAGTGCACCAGACACTACCCAATATAAATATGAATGGCAGAAACCAAAACCTGCCATTCATGTTGATAAGACTCCCGTTGTTGATCTAGTCGAGCTGGGTCAAGAACAGGAGTTTTTGGCGTGGGTGAAAGTTACCCTTGCGCCGCTACCTCGCTTTATTCGTCTGCGTCTGGCTTCCCGCATTGACAGCATTCACACCATGAAGGGCAGGCACATCGCCCGTCTGGCACTGCGCGATATCATCCGCAGGGATCTGCCACCCATCAACATGGTTAATGAGCAATACGCTATTGCGATGACCGATGAGGCTAAATCTCAGGCTGATACAGCATTCAAAGGGGTAAACCCGCTTTACCACACGTTTAACACTCTTCACGGATTGGTTGAGCGCTTGAACCGCCTGCCGGACTTCACGCCGGAAGATGTTGAGCTGCTGGCGCAGGATATTGCTATCTATATGCGGTCTGTGCTGAGCGAAGTTCACGAAACGGTAGAGACGCAGAGTGATCGCAAATATGCCGAATACCTTTACACCGAAGCGGCTATCCTCGCGCGGCTTTTCTTCCTGATGCCTCCAAGCTGGGAAAAGTATTGCCGGGGGGCGCTGTTCATTGATGAAGCGACGACCGGTATCAGCAAGATGCTGGATGATCGCTACTGGCACCGTAACCTGAAAAAGTACGCCACGCGCTGGCGTGAGCACCTGCATATTGCCTTTGGTGATGTGAAGCGGGGCGCTGCACCGTATTGCAGTAAGCACCACGTTGATGAATGGGATGCCAGACGCAAACGTAGCCGCGCGATCATGGCTCGCCTTGAGCTGGAAGACCAGGACACCAAAGAGCGCATTTCACTTATTGAGCAGATCGATAAGAGCATATCTAACCCGGCACTGCGCCGCGTTGAACTCATGACCCGTATTGGTGGTTTTGAGAAAGTTGCCACTGAAAGCGGCTATACAGGCCAGTTTTTTACACTGACTGCGCCATCCAAATACCACGCATATACCGTATTCGGTCATCGTAATGCCAAATGGAACGGTGCCAGTCCCAGAGCAACGCAGCGCTACCTTAATCGGGTATGGCAACAGATTCGTGCAGAGCTGGCCCGCCGTGAAATTCCTGTCTTTGGTCTGCGGGTGGCTGAGTCTCACCACGATGGTACGCCGCACTGGCATGGTCTGCTGTTTTCTTTGCCGGAACATTCCGCCGAACTGCTGGAAGTGATGGAAGACTACGCCACCCGCGAGGATGCGGAAGAGTTGCAGGGTAAGCACGGTAACCAACCGCGCTTTGATATGAAGCCGATCGATCATGAAATCGGCAGCGCCACCGGCTACGTGGTGAAGTACATCAGTAAGAATATTGATGGCTACGCGCTCGACGGCGAAACCGACGACGAGAGCGGCAGGCCGCTGAAAGAAACTTCAAAACATGCAACCGCTTGGGCGTCTTGCTGGGGCATCCGTCAGTTTCAGTTTTTGGGTGGGGCGCCGGTATCTGTCTGGCGTGAGTTACGCCGGTTCCGCAATCAGGAACAGGCCGACAAGATAAACCCGCTTTTTGCCGAGTTGCACCGCGCTGCGGATGCTGGCGACTGGCAGCAATACACTCAATTGCAGGGCGGGGCACTCGTTGCCCGCCGAGATTTGCCGTTACGCATCTGGTACCAGCAGAAAGACGAGCCGAATAATTACGGCGAGTATCTGGATCTTATTAAAGGTCTGGTGATGCCAAGCGCTCACATCCCACCCATTGAAACCCGCCTGCATTCCTATCGCATCGTGCGTAAGAAGCCGGAGATTTTGGACGACTCCGGGCAGGCCGTTGATTTTGATTTTGACCTTCGGGGCGCGTCTGCGCCCTCTAGGACTCGTGTCAATAACTGTACTGAGGTCAAAAAACATACAAATTCAAAGTGTGATGACTCACCTCCAGATGGGCCTGAACAGTATGAAATTGGTCAAATGACCCGTGAGCAGAAAAAACGACTCAACGAAAGCCTCAGAAACTACAAACCAGAACGGCAAAAATCGCCGGCTGATAAGTTTGAGGCATTGGCTTACGCTATTACGGCCACAGATTGCGATGATATTGACCAGGCCAGGGCGGAAAGCTACCTGAAAGTTGCTCAGGAGTTGCGTGAACAGGAAAGAAATATGCCTGCCGTTCTCCGGCCGGTCCAGGTGCCAGCTGCTAAGGTTGCGCAGCTGGATGATTTTGCCAGATCTATAGGTATGGAACCGAGTAGAGGTCAGTTAGTGTCATTACTAGGCGGTAAGCATTTGCGCATTGACGGCTATATTATATCCGCAACCAGCGCAGGTGAGCTGAGGAAGCGAGAAGATACCGGCTTCGACAGACGGACCTCCGATTTGTGGCAGAACATGAAGCTAAGCCATAATATTGACAGTAAAAATTTCAGACACGATCCCGTTGGAAGCTATGCAGAAATGTTGAAAAGGGCGGATCCGGTTGCATGGGGCAGGCTGTTTGGTAACAGAAATTAGGAGGAATGCGTATGTTTGACGAGGAACGGCGAGACCAAGAAGCAGCAGATTTTATCAGTAACAAGATAAAGCGATGTCGAAAATGTAGTAATGAACTGGATTACAAGGAAAAGTATTATTTTACAGACCGCATTTGCTGTGCTTGCAAGGGACTGGAACCCTTTGATGCTCCAGATGTTATTACTTCATCGGAAAACCCACAGCAAAAACCTCCACGCCAAGTTGAGCAAGGCAATGGCGTACGAACCAGCGCCGAGAGTGGGTTATTGAGTCGATACGCTGAATGGCAGTTGATGAATGAGAGGGCGGAAAAGAAATGGCGTGAAGAGCACCCGCCTCAAGAAAAACACTCCCCATCGTTCCGAAAAGTTATAAATACGGCAGGACCATTATCTGTTGAGCGGATCAATGAGTTGATGGCTAAGTACGATGCCAGCGAGGCTGTGGATATCAGGCAGGAGGAATTGATATCGCTGCTGTGGGAAGTGCTCTATCATCGCAAAATCACTTCAGTCTTTTGAATCAGGTTAACCTCCGTACGGAAAATAGCTCATGTGCCTCTGGCGAATTATCACGCGGTAATCTCCATTTCAGCACTAGTCGGTGTGCTGGAAGGGATCCAGATCGGGTTCGTGTAGAGCCTTAGGTATCTCGTTTGGCGGCAGGTGGCGAGATGGTTATCAACAGGCGGCTATATGCTGTGTACGAAGATACACGGATTTATAGCCGCTAGGTGATATTTTATTTTCTATCCGAGGATAAACTAGCAAATGTTGCATCTGTATACATCCACAATGCAATCGGTAATAATGTTTTTTTCTTTATGGAACACAGTCATATGTGATGACTCATCCTTAAGTCTAATTGGGATATTTTTCTCTTTAGATAGGAAGTGTTTTTTGTCTAAAGGATAAAACCAAGCAATTCTATATTCAGACTCGTGGGAAAACTGATTCGGCTTATAGAAAACAAGCTCGTCTGGTGATTTGTCTAGCCCATGTAATGTTGATGTGTCGTAATAGATGACATCTTTTCCTATGATATGAGATCCTTTTAAAAACTCAAAACAGATGCTCAAGCGTCTTTCTAATTCATCTACATCAAAGGCTATACATACATCCGCTTGGAAAGTTCTATATAGTTCATCGTCATTTCCGCGATTGCTCATGCAAAGACAATAGCAATGCCGGGGGGTAATGCTAAAAATGGGGTCGCCTACCAAATCGTTTGGATTTAATTTATATCCGTTGATTTCAAGGGTCATTTCATCTTTACGAGGAATGAATATTTTCTTCATTTCATCATCTCGCATTTTTTCATTCTCTAGCCTTGAGTAATGACTTAAATCGCTAAGGCGAATGCCATTTTCTCCTTTGATAAGTGGTTCTAGGTAAATTGACTTGCCGTATAAATACCTGACTCGCATTGCTAATCTCCGTTTGTTCATTTGTACTAGGTATACTCCATTGAATGGCAGACTAAGCGTTCTGTCAACATATGTACACGGGAAACCAATTCAAGCGCTGATGGTGTTTAATATGCTGATATTTAGTGGGGGCGACAGAAAATTTTGGTGCGCTTTCCCGGCAGGAAAAGAGGAAACTGGCGCAGCGGCTTAGTGACGATGTACGAAGTAAACGTAAAATGCGGCCACAAGAACGAGAAGAGGGTGCCGTGCTATCAGTAAAAGAGCAGTAGGTCAGTGAACTGCTTGCTCTGCGTGGGTTTGATGCCAGCATTGGAATGATCAGATCGGTGATGGCCGGGGCGTCAGTGGCGTGCGGTGAGCTTGTTATGACCGTGCAGGAGGGGCGGCTGGTATCACACAACCGCGCCGCGTCTGGGCTGAATAAGCTGCCGTCGCAGGTGATGGCAGCGAAGAAAAAGACAAATGACCTCGTGTTCAGGATGAAGGCTGCGTTTTCGGGACGAAAGTAGGGCGCATACCTGTATAGTTTCTAATGTTGCAAAAGGTAATATCCTGTTGCTTTATCTATTAAAGTATTGACTTTAATTCCAACTTTACCTTTGTTAATAGACGTTACATTTTTTTTGTCTACTTGCATGCTAAGTATGTCTAGCTTATGCCAATGACATTCGTTGTCACAGATAATAATATAGTCTGCATCTTTAATTAAGATAGATTCAGTGTCACCTAGATCGAATGAATATACACTGTGATTCGTGTATTCATGTGGTTTTGGTAATTTTATTAAACTGTGTTTAAAATCTAAAAGGCCATCTTTTAAAAAGGCTTCTTTGACCTGTTCTTTTTTTAAAATCCCAAGCTCTATCATATGGTAGACTTGGAAAAGTTCATAAGTATAAGTCATGCCGCGAAGTGCAATTTCAGCATCTTCTATTTGTTTCTCGTTGAATGGCGGTAATGATCGTAGGAGCGGTGCTTTGTAACGCTGGTTATTGACTATATATACCCCATGAAAATTATGTTCGGGGTTGGCTTTTCTATTTCTTAGGACGATTTTTGATATTTGTGAGCATTGCGCATCTGTAGATGTTCCTCCTATTCCTTTTACTTCAAAAAGGAGTGTCGTGTCTTTTCCGTCAATTCTAAGGTCTTCTTCAAAAATCTCGCCATCTTTTACATGTTCATCTGGATTTTGTACATTATCGAATTCTATATATGATAAGAACCATTGAACAGCATAGACTAATGCATCATCGGTTTCTTTTAAAAGGTTTTTAAGAAGCTGGTTTTCCGTTTTTTCTCTTGTTTTATTAAGTTCTTGCGCGATTGTTTTTTTATCGTTTTCGTATTGAGTGTCAATTTCATTAGAACGAATAATAATATCTTTTTCTTCTTTTGATATATATGAGAAATCATTCTCCCAATTAAAGCTACCATGGTCAGGGAATATTTCGGAAAGGAAAGGTATATCTGGCAATATGTTGGTTAGTAGATCAAGTAAAAGCTCGCTCTTTGTTTTTATGTCTGGAAGAAATATGTAGAAAGCATTATCTTCAACCCTACACAATGAGATTGTTTCTTCACTTTCGTTTGTTAGAAGTACTACATTTTTTTGGTTTGTCGCCTCGAATATTACATTGTAGGTAAGTCCGTCAGAATGCTTAATAATGCTTTGGTGCAACGGGCTTAATCTGATGTCTGAAGGTTTATTGTATCTTGAGCCGTGTTTTGCAACTGGCCTAATATAAAGGCCAAAATTAAATGTTGTTGATCTGAACTCAGCATAATTGTTCAGTTTTTCGTTGATTAAATAATATGATTCGGCATTCGATTGATTACAAAATACAATTATACATCTTTTCTTACTGCCTGAATTAACATGCTGACTAATTTGCATTATATCAAATGGCATTAAATCAACATGCGGAGGGAGTCTTTGGAAGTAAAGAGAGAAAGGGAAGCCCTCATCATGTTTTAGTGTTGGTGCATCTTGAGTGTCGATGATGACTATATCTGATTCATGTAAATCGGGCGGTATATCGTGGGAAAAACTACATTCTTGTTTAAGTAAACCAGTGTCTCTCTTGAAATGGTATTTCCCATTTAGCTTATGATGGTCAGTACTAAATCCCGCCCTTGAAAGAGTATTGATAACATCCTCATCAACATTGAATAAAGAGACTTTAGGTATTTTGTTGTTCATCCTATCCTATTCCATTACTAGTTCTTTCGGTGTGTACGATTGTGGCAAAGTCGCAATTGAGCATCATATCTGTTATTGACGACTGAAATGCTATTGTAATCAATGCGAAAAAGTGCACAAGTATGTACAACAAATTGTGTGTCACAATTCCACCTCTAAGCGGAGTGCTACCTGCCGTGGAATGAGTGCACATTTGTTCAAAAAGGAGGGCCTGTCGGGGTAAGCCTACCGTCTCGTAGGGGTTAGGTTCCGCATAGAGGCTGGCGAACTTATCCAAAAACTTTCTCATAATAATCCCCCTTGAAAGCATTTCGTAGTTCACTGATTGGTAAAGATTCACTAATTAGTGAAGTAATACGAGAAAATTATCCTAAGGCAATTAGTAGTTAAATTGATGGGGCTTTTGAAACTGCAAAATACTGCACAAATTTGCACAATTTTTTGGATGCACTTTACCCCCTTTCAGCCCTATGCCCGCGCGGCCTGGCCCCGGATCGGCAAATGCACGAAAAACGAAGCGAATGTCGCGCGCAGGTGACGGGGGAACAGCCCACGCGCCGACCCCAGGGGAGGGGGTGCCCGGCATTGCCACAATCCGGCCTCTTTCGCCCTCAGCGCACGTTGTTCGGCTTTCCAGTGGCGCACGGGGTTGGATACGGCTCAGCACCCGCCAGAAGGGCGCTCAGGCGGTCTGAGTGACAGAGATAAAAGGTGATCTTCAAAGAGGGTGTGACGGGTGATCGGATGTGTCGGGCGTTGAAAAATACTGAAGGAATACCGCCGCAGGCCGTGCGACGGTCGATGTGGGTTACTTATCTTCGAGTAGGGCGTAAGAGTTAAAGCGGATCACGTCCATACCCAGCCAGTCATTTACACTCTTCATTGCTTCCATTACCGGCAGCATTTCGTTAATCGCAAAGACGCGTGCAGCCTTCTCAATGTCACCGAGCGAGCCGGTTCCCTCCGGCATTGAGCCCATCAGCTGCGGCGGGATGCGGTGCGCATCACGGAGATCGCTTCGTGTTGCTGATTTGATATTCAAAAACTCATCCTTCGCAGATATCTGGCTGAACGGCAGCAGCTGCACGCCGTCTTTACCGCCGCCAGGTGCGTGGATCAATACGTTCTTAAATGCGCCTTTTCCTCTGGCCTCCGATAGCGTTTTTTGCACAACCTTGATGCTTTCCGGGTCAACCTGTGAGGCACCCACATAGAGAATGCACCCGGCATGTGAGCCGTTGTCATAGTAGAGCTTGCGGAATTTGTCGGCAGAGTGGGACAGGCTGGCCGAGAGCAGCGCCGCCATATATTCCGGCATCCCGTAGATTTCCTGATGAATGTCAGGGTTCATCACGTGGCAGACCTCGCCCGCTTTAAACTCGTGCTCATCTTTCCACTGTCGGATAAACCAGTAGGTATCAAGGTCACTGCCACGCCGCGTATTTAATGCAGGCACATGCTGAAGTTTGAGCGGCCCACCCAGGCGGTTAGTCCGGCGTTCAAGATAGGCGTTCCCGAAGACAAACCAGTCCAGCGCAAACGCAGAGAAGGCTTGCCGGGAGAGCAACGGATGAGGGATAAAGCACCCGGTCAGCACATTACGTTTAAAGTAGAGTGCAGACTGGTGAAGTGGCGACTGTGAGAATGCCCGCGTGAAGCCTTTCCAGTCGACTGGCGTCTCGTAGTACCGGCCATTATCGACGCAGCACATGCTATCAAGCAGATCATAGGCGTCAGTGACCGAATACGGGCCATCAAAAGTAAAGGCGCTGAGAGACGGATCCCCTTTCAGGGTGTCGGCAATATCAGTCTGGCCGGAACTGCCATTACTGACAGTATGCTTGTTGTTGTATCGGCGCTTCGTCATCAGAACTCCATCGCAAAACCACCGGTGCCACTCTCCTGGCCCAACGGTTCGTTAATAATTGCGAGCATATTTGCCCAGGCCAGATCGCCATGGCTGACACCGCGTGAACGGTCAGTGTCATAGGTAATAAAACCGCCAGGGGTTTTCACTTTTCTGACGGCGTTGAATGCATTGATCAGGTCACGTTCGCCGCGGTCATACTCCCAGCGACCGGCGCGGATGGCCTGGAGCATTTTCAGCACCAGGGCACGCTTTGAGGTCAGGTTAAAGGTGTACGGCACCGCCATAGGGAAGAACTTCTTCACTATCTGATAGACGGCCTCACCGTTGCCACCCGTCACATCAATGCCGATATGCTGCACGTTGTATTTGAATGTGAAGTTTTCGATAACTTTCGCCTGCTCTTCAAACTCCAGCCCCTGCACCTGAAGGGTTTCAATCGTGCGGAATTTACCGCCAGGAACCAGCGGTGGCACCACAACGGCAACCCCGCCGCTGTCACCGTTGCCACTGCTGCCGTTGGCATCGTAACCGAGCCATACCGGACGATTACCCATTGGTCTGGCGGCAAAGGGTTTCCAGTCCGGCCATTCGTCATACCCGTCAGCGCCGCAACCGATCAGAGCGTTCAGGCTGAAGGCTGATTCACCATCCCGGACGAACTCGCACATGTAGAGGTTAAGGAATTCATCCTCGCTGTTTTCATCCTGAATCTCTTCAAGGTCTGTGTATTCCCAGCCACGCGCGATAACATCTTTCAGCGTGACAATTTGGCGCCAGGTTTTGTCCGGGCATAGCAGCCCGCTGTTGAGTGTTTTCCAGGTCACATCAAACGCTTTACGCTGTGCTTTGGGGCGCTTTTCATTCCACCTGTCTCCCGTCCAGAACGGGTAAGCCTCATGGGTTTCACCTGACGGCGTGGAGAAGTAAGTACGGGTCAGCCCCTTCAGTGTTGCCATCGCCCCCGCGACTTTACGCAGGTTGGTGAAGTTACTGACCCAAAAGAACTCGTCAAATTTCAGGTTACCCGTGTATGACTGTGCTGTTGCCGCAGACGTGCCGAGGAAATGCAGCTCTGCGCCGTTACTGAGTACGATTTTGTCACCGCCTTTCAGCTCGACGTCTACCTCTTCCGCCACCTTCTGAATAAATCCCCTGAACTGGTGCGCCTGGCGGCGGGATGCTGACAGAAAGATTTGATTACGCTGGTAGGGATATTTCACATCGTCACGCAGCGCATCAAGCAGCGCTTCGCGGGCAAAATACCAGGTTGCGCCAATCTGGCGTGATTTCAGTATCATGCGGTTTCGGTGGTGGCGGTTCTCGTACCATTCGCGCTGATGGCTGGACAGGGAGTCCATTATTTTTTCCCGCAGTGCGACAATCTGTTCTTCGCTGAAGTGGTTTTTCAGTTTGCGCTTGCGGGGCTTTTTACCTGCTACAGCACCTGCCGATTGCCCGTCTGACAGTTTTTTCAGTTGACGGGTTAGCAGATCAATCTCTTTGAAGTCTCCCCCTGTCTTTTCTTTCTTGTCCGTGAGCTGGATCAGGCGCGCATCCATGGACTGGCTGACGCGCTGCATTGGGGGCGTTTCGTCCCATTCGTCGCGTTTCTTCCAGGCATAAATTGTGTTTTGATTAATACCCATCAGGCGTGAAATCTCCGCTGGCGGGTAGCCCTGCCAGTAAAGTTGTCTTGCCCTCTGACGTACAAAAGCGTCCTGTATCATCTTCCCTCCACCGTTCATGGGGGGAAGATTACCCCGCGCGCGATCCCGCTATCGCCCCCTTTATGGTCTGGCCTTTCTCTGACAACAAAACCTCGTTGAGACAGCAAGTTACGCTCTGCCATCATGGCCGGACAGAAACCACTCAACAGGATTAACGACATGGCTAGCGCAGCTAAACCAGCCCGCAAAAAATTCCGCGTTGCTGTCTCCGGGGCAACCGTTGACGGGCGTGAGATTAGACCGGAGCACCTCCGCGACGCGGCAGCAAACTACAGCCCTGAAGTGTATGGCGCCCGCGTCAACGTGGAGCACTATCTTTCACCGTTCCCCGGCAGTGATTTCGGTGCGATGGGGGATGTGACGGCCCTGAGTGCTGAAGATATCAGCGAAGGCCCACTCGCTGGCCGAACTGCTCTTTATGCCGAGATTGAACCTTCCGAGCGCATGAAGAAGCTGACGGAAGAAGGTAAGAAAATTTACTCCAGCATTGAGCTGCACCCGCAGTTTGCCCTTAACGGTAAGGCCTATGTCATGGGGCTGGCTATGACCGATACCCCGGCGAGCTTGGGCACCGAGCGCCTGAAGTTTGCCGCGCAGCAGCGCCAGCAGGTTATGTCCTTCAACAATCAGCAGGGTGAGGCCCCGCTGTTCACCGATGCTATTGAAGCGGAAATTATCGAACTGGCCGAGCAGCGCAGCGATGAGGGTAAGCAGTGGTTCAGCCGCGTCATGGGGATTATCGGTAAAGGCCGTAAATCTGACGGTGAACAGTTCAGCCAGGTGCGTGATGCCGTGGAGAACGTGGCGCAGTCACATGCTGATCTGCTGGACAGCTTCAATGATTTGAGTCGCGCCCGACAGCAGGACAGCCAGGCCATTCAGAAGCTGACAACCGAGCTTGCCGCGCTGACAAGCAAGCTGAGCAACGCCGATGCTGACTTCAGCAGCCGGGCGCCAGCCAGCGGCGGCAATAACGCACAGCTGGCTGATTACTGATATTCACAAAGAGAGCAGAGAACATGGAAAACAATACCCGCCAGCTGTTTGATCAGTACATCGCCCGGCAGGCACAGCTCAACGGCGTATCAACAGCCGCTGTTGCTGCAAAATTTGCTGTAGATCCATCCCGTCAACAGCGACTGGAACAGGCTGCGCAACAGGATGATTCTTTCCTGAGCAAAATTAATGTGTTCCCCGTCAACCAGCAGATCGGACAGAAAGTGCTGATCGGCAGTAAAGGCCCAATGGCTGGCGTAAACAACGGTGTCAACAGCCGACGCAACCCAGGCTCTAACCATTCAATGGAGCCATTCGACTACATGTGCCGCAAGGTCAACTATGACTACGGCATTGGCTATGAACAGCTTGATGCCTGGGCGCATATGCCGGATTTCCAGCCGCTGATTAGCAAGGCAATGGCTCGCCAGATGTCGCTGGATCGCATCATGATTGGCTTTAACGGTGTGAAGTACAGCGACCCGTCAGACCGTGCCGCTAACCCACTATTGCAGGACTGCGGTATTGGCTGGCTGGAAAAAATCCGTAAGGAAGCGCCGCACCGCGTTATTTCCGGCGTAACGGTGACGGCCCGTGACGAAGATAACAAAGTTATTGCAAAAGGCACTTATGGCAACCTGGGAGCTGCCGTGTATGACGCCAAAAATAGCCTCATGGATGAATGGCACAAACGCAACCCGGATAACGTCGTGATCCTGGCGGGCGATTTGCTGACAACCAGTAATTTCCCGGCAATTAACGCCATGAGCCAGACCAACCCGAATACCGAAATGCTGGCCGGTCAGCTGATTGTCGCGCAGGAGCGCGTAGGCAACATGCCGACCTTTATCGCGCCCTACTTCCCGGTAAATGGCGTGCTGATCACACCATTCAAAAACCTGTCGATTTACTACCAGCGCGGCGGTCTGCGTCGGACGATTAAAGAAGAGCCGGAGTACAACCGTGTTGCAACGTACCAGTCCTCAAATGATGACTTCGTCATTGAAGACTACGGCAATGTTGCGTTCATTGACGGCATTCAGTTCGCCCAGGCCGAACAGGCAGGTGAGTGACAGAAGCGGCGGGGCATTGCCCCGCCATAACGGGGAGAAGTGACGATGTTAACACCGGCACAACGACATTTTCAGAAGGTCATGGCAGAACGCCGGGGCCAGGCGGATGAAGAATCCGATATCCAGCGCACCGCGCATGAGCAAATTCTGCATCGCCTGCGTATGGACTTGTCCCGCCTGAGCGGCGTGCAGTCCGAAGAAACCAAAGCCGAAATGAAGAAATCCATGCTGCCTGAATACGAGGGATGGATTGAAGGCACGCTTGACGGCGATAGCGGGCGGCAGGATGAAGTCATTACCCGGCTGATGGTCTGGGCGATTGACTGCCGTGATTATGTGCTTGTGATGAAGCTGGGGCGCTATGTGGTGCGCCACGGGCTGACACTGCCGGATAACTTCAACCGCACGGCAGCAACATTCCTGACCGAAGAAATGAGCAAACCACTGTTGACGCTCGCGGCTGCTGATGCTGACGCTGATTTATCGTCCGGTATCGCTGTGCTTGACGAAGTGGCGGAGATTGTCGCCGACAGTGATATGCCGGATGTGGTGCGCGCCAAGTTGTGCAAGGCCCGCGCGCTTTCCCGCCGTGGTGCGACTGATATCACGACCAAAGCGGAAGCGCTGAAGCTGTTCCGGGAAGCGCTGTTGCGAAACCCTAACGCCGGGGTGAAAAAAGAGATTGCCACGCTCGCCCGTGAACTCAAAAAACTGCATATGGAAAGCGGCTCGGGGGGCGAAGATCAGGATGACACCGTTACAACTGACACTGCTGCAGCGACATCCGAAGAAGCTGAAAAAACTGCCGGTACTTCTGCTAAGACCGCAGCGCCCCGTAAATCCACGCGCAAGACGCCAGCGGGTAAAGCATCAACCCGTAAAACAACACGCGGAAGCAAGAATTAACGACTTCGGCCCCGTCCGACAGGCGGCGCGAGCGGATATCTGCCCTTTTACGGTCTTTTAACCGCTCGCCCACCGCCTGATTTTTGGGAGATGAGTGCATGAGTAGCCTTGTGGCAAATAAGCGCGTGCTGCCAGCAGGGAGTGATACCCCGGATGTTGATGACGGTGACACCTCGGTTAGCGCCGGGGATTTCTGGCCGGTGATTAAGCTGGGAGAGCTTCGCCTTGCGGCACGCATCACGGGAGGCATCACCACATCCAGGCTGATGCACGCCACCACGGAGGCCGTGGCTCACGCAACCGACCAGTTACGGGACTGGCGGGCAGTGCAGGTCAAGGCAGGGTTTGAAACCCTGGAAGATGTGCCTTCGGTCTCTCCGTCTGGTGATGCTGAAAAGCTGATCATCAACGGTGAAAACGTGAAGGTGTATCGCTTCCGCCGTGCGGTCTATTCCATCGCCCGCGCGCTGGTACTGGAAGGTTATCGCGATGTGGATACCACCCCAAAAGGTGATAAAGACGCCGCCAGCCTTGACCAACAACGGGATGATCTCTGGCGGGATGCGCGGTGGAGTATTGCCGATATTCGCGATGAGACTCGCCTCTATGCGGAGCTGTGCTGATGAAAGTCCAGGCGTTGCAGGGGGATACCGTGGATTTGCTTTGCTGGCGCCATTACGGCACCACGCAGGGCATCACTGAAAAGGTATTAGCCGCTAACCCAGGGCTGAGCAAGCTTCTTTTTTTGAATGCCGGTCAGGCTGTTGAACTGCCGGAGCTGCCCCCGCCAGGCCAGCGGAAAACCGTGCAACTTTGGGATTAAGAGGTTGCCATGAGCGACGTACCTACGGGGATGCTGGAACAAACAATGAAATGGATTGCTACATATCTGCCGACTCTATACGCCGCAGGTGCGGCATTAAGCATATCGGCGCTGATGAGTCTGTATGACGGCCAGTCAATGCTAAAAACCGCCACCGGTTCACTGGTCTGCGGGATTGTTACGCTGGCGGTGGCCGGATCGCTTGAATATCTGGGCCTGCCGTCCAATGCCGTGACCTTTGTCGGGGCGTCAATTGGTTTTATGGGGGCTGACAAGGTACGCAACAAAGTGACCGGTTTTATTGAAGCCCGATTCGGGGGAGCGAAAGAGAATGAGTGAATTTACCTTCAGCCAGAGAAGTGAAAATAACCTGAAAGGTGTCAACGCTGACCTTGTGAAAGTCGTCCGTCGCGCCCTTCAATTATCCACCGTTGATTTTGGTATCACCGAAGGGCTTCGCTCCGCAGCTCGGCAAAAGCAGCTCGTTGCTGAGGGCAAAAGCCAGACGATGAACAGCAGGCATCTTTCAGGCCATGCGGTTGACGTGTTTGCGTACCCCACGCCGTCAGGCTCATGGGAGTGGAAGTATTACCAGCAAATTTCCGACGCCTTTAAACAAGCGGGCAAGGAACTGAATATTCCCGTTGAGTGGGGCGGTGACTGGAAAACCCTGAAAGACGGCCCGCACTTCCAGCTACCTTACGCGGTTTACCCTGCATGATCCCGGCCTGGTTAGTCCGGCACTGGCGCGGCCTCCTGGTGGCGTTCGTGCTGGCCGCGACTTTCTTTTCCGGCTCATGGTTCGGTGCCCGTCAGGCGAATGCAGGCTGGGCGCTGAAGTGGGAGCAACGTAATACAAATGATGCTGCGTCGCTGGCTAAGCGACAGGCAGAAGCCAGGGCAGAAGAACAACGCCGACAGGGTGAAATTGATGCGATTAGAAAACAAGTCAGCCAGCAGTTGGCTGGCGTGCAGGCTGATGCAGATCGTGCCCGTGCTGCTTCTCGTGGGCTGCATGACAAGGCCGACCAGCTCGCCCGTAAGCTGGCAGAACGTGAACGCGCCTGTAGTGCCGGCACTCCCGGCAGAGGCAAGGCAGAAACCAGCGGAGCCGTATTGCTCGCCGACCTGTTCCGTCGCGCTGATGAGCGAGCGGGATATCTGGCAAGAGAGGCTGATGAAGCAAGAGCCAGAGGGCGAGCCTGCGAGGCCGCTTTCGATTCAATAGCGACGCCGTCACAGAGGTAACGTCATGCTTAAAGCCGACTCCCTGCGTGAAACCCTGACCAGGGCAAACAAATGGTGCAGAGCCAATCCTGAAGCTTTCACTGTTTTTGTGGAAGAGGGGAACATTGAGACGACCGGCGAGACGCCTTCGTTTATGTACCGCTATACCCTCGTGCTGTTTGTGATGAATTTTGCCGGTGATATTGATGATTTCACGCTGCCGCTTATGGCCTGGCTCTGGCACAACCAGCCAGACCTGTTGTTAAACCCGGAGAAGAACCGGGACATTAAATTCACGACAGTCATCAACAACGACGACACCGCCGACATTCTGTTCGAAATGCCAATACGTGAGCGCGTCAGGGTCACGCTGGATGAAAACGGGATCCCCCGCGCTGAGCATTTGCCGGAACCTAAACCCCGCATTGTTTCTGACGGGGATGACTGGCGGGGCATCTTTGATGCTGTGACGTGGGAGGTGGACAGTGAGCAGTGATTTGTTCCGCGAACTGGATCAGGTATTCAGCGACATACTGGCGGGCGCTTCGCCGTCCGGGCGTATGCAGACAGCCCGTGCCGTTGGGCAGGCGCTCCGCCGCAGCCAGCAGCAACGCATCAAAGCCCAGCAAAACCCGGAAGGCTCACCCTATGCGACACGTCGCCGCAGGGTACTGCGTTCACAGCAGGGCATTGTTTTCGTCTGGCAGGGAGAAGTTCGTCGCCTCAAGAACTGGCACGGTGGGCGTGGAAAATACGGTCGCACCATTACCGGCTTTGACGAAGAGCGCGGCGATATTCGCACGTTTTATCGCAGCGACATTGAACGCTATATCGAAATTAATACGCGCTCATTACGCCGCAATACCACGAAGAAAGTACCGATGTTCCAGCGTCTGCGTAACTACCGTTTCCTCAAGATGCGCGCTGATGCAACCGGGGCATCCGTGGGTTATGACGGCGTGGCCGCACGGATTGCCCGCGTGCACCAGTACGGGCAGCGCGATCAGGTCGGGACAGGGGCGTTTGCTAAATATCCGGTGCGTGAGCTGTTGGGCTTTACCGGCGCTGATGAACGTACGATTACGGAACAGGTGGTTAACAGCCTGGGGAGTGCCACCCGATGAGTGCCGAACTGCTCCGCCTGCTGGAGAATATTCTTCGTGTAGGCGTCATTATCGCGGTCGATGAGGAACGCTGGCTTGTGCGGGTGCAAAGCGGCGAGCTTCAGACCGACTGGTTACGTTGGAATACAACGCGTGCCGGAGCCTTCAGTATCTGGATACCGCCTTCAGTCGGTGAACAGGTCTGGCTGGGCTGTATTGGTGGCAACCCAGAAACGGCGGTCATTATCGGCAGCTTGTACAGCAGCGATAACCCTGCCCCTGGCGGGAGCCTGCAAGAAGTCGTGCTGACCGCGCCAGACGGTGCGTCGTTTCGCTATGACGCCAATGCGGGCGAGCTGGAAGTCAAGGGCGTTAAGAGCGCGCATATAAGCGCATCCGTCAAAGTTACGCTTGATACCCCCCTGGTGGAGTGTGCGGGCCATTTGAAAACGCAGACATTTGAAGCGGTGAAAGGCGGCACGATGAAGGGTGATATTTCCCATTCTGATGGCTCGCTTTCGTCTAATGGCGTGACGCTTCACTCACACGTACATGGCGGTGTGCAGGGTGGCAATAGCAACACCCAGGGGCCGCAATGACAGTGCGTTATACAGGGATGAACCCGAACAGCACCGGCCAGCTTACCGATACCGATCAGCTGTGGAATTCAGTACGCGACGTGCTGACCACGCCGCTGGCAAGCCGGGTAATGCGCAGGGATTACGGTAGCCTGCTGCCGGACCTGCTTGATTCGCCGCAGAACGAAACAACCCGCCTGCAATGCATGAGCGCGGCGGTGATTGCCCTGGCGATGTGGGAACCGCGTATCGCCCTGAATGGCATCAATATCAGTTATTCAAAGGATGGTGCTGTTAACGCTGAGCTGGTCGGCATTATCACCGAAACCATGCAGACGGCAGGCACAACGCTAACGATCAGGAGTGGCAGCAATGGCAACCGTTGATTTATCGCAGCTACCGCAGCCTCAGATTATCGAAGTTCTGGACTTTGAAGTCACTCTCAGCGAGGTCAAAACCGTCATGCTTGCGGCATTCCCGCAGGAACAGCAGGCATCCGTTGCCGCCGCGCTGGAGCTGGAGTCGGAACCGCTGAACGTGATCGCCCAGGTGGTTGCCTACCGTGAAATGATGCTCAGGCAGCGGATTAATGACGGTGCAGCGGCGTGCATGTTGAGCCATGCCGTATCGTCCGATCTTGATAATCTCGCAGCAAACCTGAACACCGAACGTCTGATCATCACCCCGGAGACGGCAACCACTGACGCGGTAACGGAAAGTGATACGTCATTGCGACTACGTGCGCAGGCCGCATTTGAAGGGCTGAGCGTGGCGGGGCCAACAGGTGCATATGAATATTTTGCCAAAAGTGCCAGCGGCAAAGTGGCGGACGCCAAAGCGATCAGCCCATCGCCAGCCGTGGTGGTGGTTTCGGTGCTGTCCACCGAAGGTGACGGCTCCGCCAGTGCGGAATTGCTGGCTACCGTCGACAAGGCGCTTTCTGCCGATGATAAGCGGCCGGTCGCTGACCGTCTTACCGTGCAGGCGGCGGAAATCGTGAATTATAAGATTAACGCTCTGCTCTATTTCTACCCTGGTCCGGAGTCTGAGCCCATTCATAACGCTGCGCAGCTCTCGCTTCAGTCCTGGCTGAAGGCACAGGGAAAAATTGGCCGTGATGTTGCGCGTTCCGCCATTATGGCGGCGCTACATGTTCAGGGTGTCCAGCGGGTTGAAGTGCTTGAGCCTGCCAGCGATATCGCTACTGATGATACGCAGGCGGCGCGGTGCGAATCCTTTGCTATCGGTAGCGGGGGAACGGATGAATAACAATATGCTGCCGCCTTCAGCCAGTGGCTTTATGCGTAACACAGAGAAAGTGACGGAACGGATCACCGGCACCCCCGTTAACCTTCGTAAGCTGTGGAACGCGGATGAATGCCCTGTCGACCTGCTTCCCTACCTTGCCTGGGCGCTGTCCGTTGATCGCTGGGATAAAAACTGGTCGGAGCAAACTAAACGGCAGGTGATAAAGGCGGCCTGGTTGGTTCACCGCCAGAAAGGCACGATTTCCGCTTTGCGCCGCGTCGTCGAACCGTTCGGCTTTCTTCTGCGTGTGATCGAATGGTGGCAAAGCGGCGAAGAGCCGGGAACCTTCAAATTAGAAATCGGCATTCAGGACCAGGGGATAACAGAGGAAACCTATCGGGAGCTTGAACGCCTTATTGACGATGCCAAACCGAGAAGCCGTCACCTTACCGGCCTGTCTCTTTCATTGCAGGCCCAGGGGTACGCAACGGTAGGCGCCGGTTGTTATATCGGCGATACGCTGACCGTTTATCCCTATTTCCCTGAAACCCTATCCGTGGGCGGTGGCGACTACACCGGCGCGGCAGTCCATTTAATTGATACTGTGGAGATCGCAAGTGGCGACTAAATATTTTGCCCTGTTAACCAACATAGGGGCGGCAAAGCTGGCAAACGCCACGGCATTGGGTGCACAAGTTGAGATCACCCAGATGGCTGTGGGTGATGGCAATGGCGTGTTACCCACGCCAAACCCGGCGCAAACTGCGCTTGTGCATGAACAACGCCGGGCACCACTGAATATGCTGACCATTGACCCGGTAAACATCAGCCAGATTATTGCCGAGCTGGTGATCCCTGAGAATGTCGGCGGGTGGTGGGTTCGCGAAATAGGGTTGTTTGATAAAGACGGCGATATGATTGCGGTCGCTAACTGTGCTGAAACCTATAAGCCGCAGTTACAGGAAGGTAGCGGGCGCGTGCAGGTCATCCGTGTGATCCTGATTGTCAGCAGCACCGAGGCGGTGACGCTGAAAATCGACCCGTCCGTGGTACTGGCAACCCGTAAATATGTTGATGATGCTGTCATAGAAGTTAAGTCATATATTGATCGGCAGCTGGCGGTGCATATTGCCGCGGATGATCCACATACGCAGTATTTGCTTGAATCGGATTTTGATAAATATTTTCCGGCAGGTTTTCCGCTTCCGTGGCCGAAGGTAACGCCGCCAGACGGCTGGCTTAAATGCAATGGTGCAACGTTCGATAAAGCTAAATATCCTCTCCTGGGCATGGTTTATCCCTCGGGGGCACTTCCTGATTTACGCGGTGAGTTTATTCGTGGCTGGGATGATGGTCGCGGCATTGATGCCGGTCGTGCTCTTTTGTCTGCTCAGGCGGGGATGATAGAACGCCACGAGCATAAAGTTCATCGTCGTCAGGATGATGCGTTTGTTAACCAGTCGCCCAACGCCGACAGCCCCGGAGCTGATCATTTGTCTATTGTTCATTCGAAGACTGTAATTCCTGGCGGCGATGTCGATACGCTATACGCAACCCCTACAGGGGGAAGCGAAACAAGGCCCCGCAACATTGCATTTAACTACATCGTGAGGGCTGTATAATGACGAAAGCAAAATTAAACGACGAACTTATTGCTACGGTGGCCGGGGAAATTGCCGTATTTAATTACGATGGCGATACACGCGAATATCTTTCTTCGTCCTTTGAATATCTGCCCGTTGGCGTAGGTATTCCTGCTAACTCATGCGTTGACGCACCCGGTGAAAACAAAGTGGGTTTAGCTATTTGCCGGACAGCGGATTTTACCAGCTGGGAATACGTCGCCGATCACCGTGGTGAAAAGGTATACAGCACTGAATCAGGTGAGGCGGTAATCGTTGCTTTACCAGGCAATTACCCGGAAGGCACGACCACACAGGCACCATACACACCTTATGATAAGTGGAACGGTACTGAGTGGGTGACTGATGCTGAAGCGCAGCACGCGGCAAATGTGGAAGCAGCAAAGCAACAGAAAGCCGCCTTACTGATTGAGGCGCAGGCAACGATCAGTCTTTGGCAGACGGAGCTACAATTAGACATTATCAGCAATGAAGATAATGCCAGGCTGATAGCTTGGATGAAATACATCAAGGCAGTGCAGGCGGTGGATACGTCCAAATCACCTGATATCAACTGGCCGGCGAAGCCTGAATAAAGCCTGATTCCGGCACGCACTGCCATTTCTAACGGTGTTGGCCGTGCGTATCGAGTACAGCTATTTCTGACAGTGCCGCAGCAATGCCAGCTATAACAGTGTTAGATAAAAAAGAAGCGGGCGATTGCCCGCTTTAGTTTTATGTGGGTGATGTCAGAACAGGCCAGAAAGCTTACTGCTGGCAGCGTTAAAGGCAGACGTGGCTTTATCTTTCAGGCCTGAAAGCAGGTCGCCAACCGACGACGCTTGGAGACGCTCGCGCAGGTCTTCATCACAGCGCTGGAAACTTATCGAAAACTCTATTTTTTTCGCCTTTCCGTAACGGTCAAACTCTGTGTGTGTCGCCTGTAGCCCGGTCAGCACATACATCCCGTAAATCTGCCCAGCACCACTGATGAGCGGCCAGGGTCGCCCGGTGTAAGCCTGCGTCGCCAGCAGCGTGAGAGATACATCGCCGCCCGTAATTTCAGGGTAAAGTACACCGTTCAAATTCACCTGCGTTTCACCAGCGCCAATGTACTGCCATTTAGCCGATCGGTTGATGCGATCATTTTTGACGTGGCGCCAGTTCAGTGAATGTTGAAGTTGCTGATAAGGCAGCGTCCTCAACTCAAATACAAACATTCCGTATACCATCATCATGGTGCTGTCCTCTCTTAATCTCTGTCTTTGAAACTGCCCCGGCTGAGCCGTTCACGGCGGGCCAGCTCTGCATTTACCGCATCGGCGGCTATCCGCCCGATTTCGCGCGCGTCCTGCCGGTCAACACCGTGCAGGTGAACATGAATTTCACCCGTAAAACCGCCACTGACAGCTGGCGCGCTGCTGGCACCACGGCTGACAGGCTGAAGTTCAGCCTGCCTCACGGGCAAGGAAGCCGCGACCACGGCAGGACGGGCACTTAATCCGCCTGCCGTAGTCGTGCTGGCAAGGCGCGATTCCTGCCACTCTCCACGGACGGCCAGGGCGCGAGGCAGGTTCTTAAAGACGATATCGCCGGGGCCGATTTTCTTCGTATTGTCGGCTGTCGTTTTGGTGTTGTTATCAATGCTCTGCAACCGGCGCATGGTGCCGTTATCACCGGTCAGCGGTGATGCCGGTTGCGCTGCCCCAGGAGGAGGCGTTTTCACCTCAACCTTTTTGGGGGCCACCTTCGTAATATCACCCTGAAGAAGCGCTACCTTGTCCTGAAGCACTGCCATTCGCTGAGCATCTTCTATCTTCTTCCGTGCTTTCTCCGCTTCGTCAGGCAGTACACCAAGCTTCTCAAGTATCCATGCCAGTGTGTCCAGCAACATTTTCGCGGGTGCCAGGACAAGCTGTAGAGCACCACCCAGGACGTTACCGAAGATTTCACCGGCACTGGCGCATTTATCCAGCGTTTCCTTGCTGGCCTCCATCGGCGTAAGGAGCGACCTGAACCAGTTAAACACCTGGCTAATACCGTTCCCGATGGCATCAAAGACAGGGCTGAAACTCTCAAAGGTTTCACGCAGCGGGGCAAGCTTTTCCATAATTCCGGTAAAGACCCCAATGAAAAATGCCTTAATAGGATCCCAGTATTTCCAGATAAGCAGGCCCGCCGCGACAAATGCCGCGACCACTAAACCAATCGGGCTAAACAGCAGGGACAGTGCCCCGCCCAGCATTGAAACAGCAGACGTTACCAGCCCCCATAACGCTGGCAGGCCAGTCAGGCGCAGGGCAAACATCCCAATGCCTTTAGCCACCGAGCCTATTGCCGCACCGGGTGCCATAAATGCCCCCAATAGCCCGGCGCGAATGCCTGGGGTGATAAGTGATATTCCCCGGAGATTCCCGGTTAATGACGTCAGGAGCGGCCCCCATCCGCGCACGCTTGCCATCGCAGGGCCGGAGGCAGTCCCAAGGCTGCGAAGCATGGCAACCGTTCCGCCAATGCCACGCCCTCCCGTCAGCAGGGTAAAGCCCAACTGAAGCTTAGCCAGTGGGCCCATGAGCAGACCAACCGCCAGCGACGTGCCGCCAATGGCGGCGGTCAGTGCCAGAACGCTGCCGCCGACAACCAGCAGGGATTGGGCGAGCTTTGGATTTTCTTTCGCCCACTGCGTCATGTTCCCCACCACGTCACTCAACCCCTGGGTCAGGCCGCGCAGCTGGTTGTTAACCAAATCGTTGATCTGGATGCGGAAACCTTCCCAGACGCTATCAAGGTTTTTCAGGTCACCATCAAGGTTATCCGCCATTATTTTGGCGGCTTTTTGCGCCTCCCCTTTGGCGTTTTTCAGTTCACCCAGCAGCTTCTGAAGTTCACCGCTCCCGGCAGACATAACCAGCGCCTGGAATGATTTAGCTGCCTCTTCCCCGGCAATGTCCTTGAAGAACGAGAGCTTGTCGGTATCGCCGTACTTGCTGATTTTTTTATAGAGATCGGTGAGAACCACTTCAGCAGGGCGCATTTTCCCCGTGGCGTCAGCAACCTCTACGCCCAGCTCTTTCAGGGCGGACTTTGCTTTACCTGTAGGCGCGGCAAGGCGGGAAAATGTGGCCTGCAATCCTGTCCCGGCGATACTGCCGCGTAGGCCCACGTTTGCCATCACGCCGATCATGGCGGTTGTCTGCTCGACACTGACGCCAAGGTTAGAGAGCCCCGTCCCCGCGTACTTCATTGCCTCGCCAATATTTTGCAGGTCGGTGTTGGTTCGCGTGAAAGCGCCGGTCAGAACGTCACTGATGCGATCCATCTCTTTTGGATCAAGCCGGAACTGAGACAGGATGTTTGAGCTGATATCGGCACTTTCGCCCAGCTCCATACCACCGGCCAGCGCCATATTCAGCACGCCAGGTAACGCTGCCTGAATAGCCTGCGGTGTGAAGCCGGCCATCGCCAGAAAAGCCTGCCCGCTGGCGGCGTCAGTTGTGGTGAACTGCGTTTCAGCCCCCAGCTTTTTAGCCTGATCTCGCAGTGCAGAGAAGTCGGTAGATTTTTTATCTATACGGGTGAGCGCCTGCACGCGGGACATTTCACGGTCAAAATTCACGGCGGGAGATAAAAAACGTCCGGCAACATAGCCGCCCGCAGTGGCCCCGGCCAGCGCCATCGTGCCACCGCCGCGAAGCTTGCCCGCCGTTTGCTGCATTCGGTCATAGCGCGCCCGTGCCTGCGTGACAGCGGCCAGCTGTCGCCGTTCCCGCTCAAGTGTCTGGTTGTACTGTTCGGTGCGGCGGATTGCGCTCTGAATCGTCCGGTCACTGCCGACCAGTGAGACACCATGGCTGCGCAGTGCCTGCGAGGCAGCACGTAGCTTGACCATTTCCTGGGTACGTGCCGAGTTAAGACGCTCCAGCTTTGCCGCCAGCGCGGCCATATGTTCCCGTTGCCTGTCTGTGAGCTGCGTGCCTTCCCGCTGTGCTTTATTCAGCCCTTCATAGGCCCGGCTGGCGTCGTCGATTTTGCGGGAGGTCTTTTGCACACTGTCACGCAGACGGTTGAACGTGCGGGACTGGCTGTCCAAATCTTTAATGCTGGACTGCGTTTTTTTGAGGGATTCAGATAAACCGCCCGCACTCTGGCGGGCGGCATTGACCGGGCGGGTAAGTTTATCGATCGCGCTGAACGCGACGCGGATATTAAGGCTTTTCACTGTCACTGGCTCCACTTCGGACAGCCGCCCGCTCACGCCAGGCTATGACTTCGCCCAGCTCCATCGTGAAGACTTCAGAGGGCGGCCAGTTAAAAACAACGGCGATATCTGCAACCAGATCGTCAATCAGGTCAAATCGCAACAGCGTTACTGATTCTCCGTCTCCGCCTCGTTCGGTGCTCCAGACCCCGCAGGCGTCAAAAAAGGGACTAAGGCTTCAGACAGGCTCACAAAATCGCGGGTGTCCATTTCGTTAACTTCCGTCAGCTTCAGACGTGGTGACGTGACGCGGGTCAGCAGTATCGCAACCGAATCCACATCCATATTCATCACGTTGACCAGCTTCAGGCCACGCAGAGATCCGGCCTGTTTGATTTCGTCGGTGATCGTAATCTGAGTAATTTTTTCCTCGCCACGGACAACAGGTTTTGTTAGCGGGATGGCGTTATCAGTTTTCTTGCTCATTGTGGCGTGCTCCTGGCGGCACTGACGTGCCACCGTTTATCAGGTTAATCAGTTGCCCATGCCCAGCGCAGACATGATGCGGTCAGGGTAGATGTTTTTGCCGTCTTTCTTGTAGATGAAGTTCAGCAGGTCAAACTCAAACATTGGCTTATCGTCAATAGAGAGCTTGTAATAAGTATTCTTCATGGTGTAGCTGACTGAGGTGTCTTCACCCTGCTTGCTCTCGCCGCCGTCCATTTCGGTAATGCGGCCGCGTAGCTCAACCTCAACGAGCAGGCTTTCGCCATCGGTGTAATACTCACCGGCAAAACGGAAGCGGGTTTCGTCAATGTCGCCGCAGTAGTTGAGCAGCAGGGATTGCACCAGGCCACCAACCACCATCGTGGTATCCAGTGCGCCACCGTCCAGACCGAGATCCACGGCGGCGGCGCCAATCATCCCGCCCCCCTGAAAATCCTCAGTCTTGCGCGTCAGCTTTGGTAGCGTCACTGACGTCACCTTGCCGATGCAGTTGCTGCCGTTCACAAAGCAGGTGAACAGGCGCAGTTTATGAGGGACAGCCATTTATGCACCTCCCAGCGAAGAGAACGCGGGTTCAAAGTATTCATCGGTGAAGGTCTGATACATCGTCAGATCTTCCATCGGCGGGACAGACGTGTATTTGTAGCGAATGCGCACCTGGCCCTGACTAAGGCCGGTTGTCGGGTTGTCGACAATATCAAACCAGCATTCACCACCAATTAATCGCCCCAGCGTGACAAGCGAGCTGAGCTTGCCGTTGATACCACTGACAACGTCTTTGACGTTGGTCGGGGTTAGCGGGGCATCAACATCCTCGAATTGGGCTTCAGCAATGCTGTCAGCCAGAATCTGCGCAGTACGGGTGAACACTTCAAAGATATAGTCTTTGGTGTCCGTGGTGCGGTTGCCCCAGAAGCGGAAACCATTACGCTTAATAAGCGTGGTGATCTCCTTGTTATTCAGTTCGTTGGCGTCGCTGTCTTCGGCCTGAAGTGACCAGAAAACATCACGCGAAATCCCCAACACGTTATTAACTGCCACGTTTGAAAGTGACTTATGCCAGCCCTGATTGTTGTCAATCAGCGAGCGCAGGCCGCACGCGTAGGCCGGCGCGGGGAACACTTCGTTTTCCCCGGACACCGGGTTGTAAGCGATAAAGTCAGGCCAGATAAGCATAAGTTCGCGATAGGCGAAGGTCGCGCGATAGGCAATAGCTTCAGCCATCGTTTTACACTCATGGCACCCGGCGTAGACGAACGCCCGCAGATTCTGCGCAATCACACACAGAGCAGAAGTTACTTCTTCCGTGTCGTAGTCCGGCACAGCCAGAATGCGTGGGCGGTAGCCGACCTTCTGTTCAGCCGTCAGGAAGGCGTACATACCGGTATAACTGCCGTCTTCTTCCGTGCCGCCCATGATGAGCTGTGCTTGTGATTTGCTGTTTTCTTCACTCTTTGCAGCTGCCACGCGCACAACAATCACTTTCGGGCTTGTCTGGTCTGAGATGGCTTTGAGCGTCTTGTACAGGGAGCCGGTCTTACCCGTCTTGCCCAGCACGCTGCTCACCCGCGTCAGTAACACGGGGGTATTCAGGGGAAAGGTTTCCGCGTCGGCATCATCCGCCACGGCAACAACCCCAATGACACTGGAATCAATGTCATTGATAGCCGTCACCAGGTCGGTATTCTCCCGGACGCGTACGCCGTGGAAACGTTGTTCAGGCATGTTTGCCACCATTACGTTATTGAGTTCGCAGTGATAATCCCTCATGTTTACCGCCCGCTCACGTCATTCAGGGTCTGGCCGGACGGTGACAACAAAAACCGGTTTGGACTCTCCCGCGCGCGTGGGATCCTCCGTCGAAATAAGGGGGAAGCATGGCATTTACAGACCTGACCGAATCAATCAAAGACGCCGCCAGCAGCTACAACGAGTCGTTGACCGACGCGGTAAAGAGTCCGGGTTTTAGCATCACGATGGGAGGCAAGGCGCTGACGCAGCTTGACGAGAGGATTTTGTCGCTGTCACTGACGGACAACCGGGGCTTTGATGCCGATCAGCTGTCGATTTCCATTGATGATACTGACGGGATGGCTGCCCTGCCGCCGCGCGGGGCTGAGCTTGCGGTGTCAATTGGCTGGATGGGAGAACCTCTGATTTATAAGGGGTTATACACGGTTGATGAGGTTTCACACGAAGGCCCGGCAGACACTATTGGCGTTACGGCCCGTAGCGCTGATTTCCGGGAAGAGTTCAACGTCAAGCGTGAAGTCTCCTGGCATGACGTGACCGTTGAACGTGTTATCTCTGCTATTGCCCATCGTTACGGCCTGAAAGCGCAGATCAGTGAAATGCTCATGAATATTGAGATTGACCATGCTGACCAGACGCAGGAAAGCGATATGTCATTCCTTACCCGCATGGCGGAAATGCTGGGTGCCATTGCCACGGTGAAGAACAACAGCCTACTGTTTATCCTGCCAGGTGGAGGTGTGACGGCCAGCGGTAAAGCATTGCCCTCTGCCAGCGTGACCAGAATGAGCGGCGACCGGCACCGTTTCCGCATTGCCGACAGGGATGCTTATACCGGCGTTCGTGCGTACTGGCTGGATCTGAATTTTGGCAAAAAGAAGAAAGTCAGCGTCAGGCGGCGTAAACCAGCCAAGCCAAAAAAAGAGAAGAGCAGCAGCCGTGAGGGCGACTACATGGAGGGCGCGGACGGTAACGTTTATGTTATGCGCAAGACATATCAGAACGAAGGCGCCGCCAGGCGCGCCGCTGCGGCTAAATGGCAACAACTTCAACGCGGTGCGGCTGAATTTTCTATCACTCTGGCGCGTGGCCGCGCCGAGCTTTACCCGGAAATGCACGTCACGGTGAGCGGTTTTAAGGATGAAATAGATAATCAGGACTGGGTTATTTCACGCGTTGAACACGTGATAGACGATAACGGCTTTACCACCCGACTGGAGCTTGAAGCAAAAATACCTGACTGGATTGCAGAAAGTGAATAAAATGTAATGGAGTTCAACTCCCACAGGGGAGCCACCATTATGTTCAGATGTCCTTTTTGCGGTGCCATGGCCCGCACCCGTACCAGCCGTAAAATTACCGATATGACAATCCGGCAATATCACCAGTGTAATAACATGGAGTGCAGTCGGTCATTCACCACACTAAACAGCGTTGAAAGAGAAGTATCAAAACGCACTGGCGCTGACAAGTTGCCGCCTGATTTTATCCCTCGCGATGCTTTTCCTGCATCCCACTACGGTAGAGATCAGTTAAATTTGGCTCTTTAAATAGTGGCAGCAGAATACCAACTATCACCCGATATCACCGTATATCATCATTAGTAAATGCCTTGTAAGTCATAACGTTATGATTTACAAGGTTCATTGATAGTTTTTAAAATCCCTCGGCTTATGGCTGTGCGGGTTCAAGTCCCGCTCCGGGTACCATGGGAATAAAAAGAATAAAATCAATGATAAGCAGTGTCGTGTAAACCACCTTCGGGTGGTTTTTTATTGCCTGCGATTTGCCTGCCTGAAATTAATCCCTTTGTTTTTTGTCCGTTTCCCTTAAAAAATGCCATGCTAAGCCATTCATTAGCACTCCATCAGGCAGCCATGAACACCACCTCCCGCCACGCTTTTGACGTTGATTTTCAGGGCCACAGGCTCCAGGCCGACAGCATATACGGCAGTAAAGGCCACGTGTTGATGATCCACGGTGGCTCAAAAGACCGTGAGGCCGGCTTGAAATACCGGCATCTGATGGCGGAGCTGGGCTTTGGCAGCACGGCGTTTGACTGCATCGGTCATGGGGAAACCGGCGGCGAGCTGTCTCATTCCTCACTGATTAGCCGTACAGAGCAGGCCAGAGCAATAGCCGATCGTTTGGGTTCTCAGCTCACCGCTTGCATGGGCGTGAGTATGGGCGCTTACAACGCGCTGCATCTCAGCAAGTTTGTTCCTCTGCATGCGCTGATCTTGATGGTGCCCGGCGTGTATCATCCTGCGGCGTATCGAGTAAATTTTGGGCCTGAATTTTCCACCATCATTCGTCAGCCGCGCAGCTGGGAAGAAAGCGATGCGTGGCAGCTTGTGTCTGAATTTAGCGGTAATGTCCTGGTGATTGCCGCCGCTGAAGATCGGGTGATTCCGGCAGAGATCCCGCCGCGGCTTTATGACTCAGCCTCGCGCCAGGGGAAACATGCCTTGTTGACGGTGCCTGATTCAGACCATAGCAGCGTGTGGCCGGCGCTACAGCACAGCCCTCAACTCTGTGATAAAACCCGCTGTTTACTGATGGAATGCCTGACGCCGACGTAATGGAACATAACCTTTCGGGCAAGGAACGGGTACAATGCGCTACATTTTTTAAAACCGCGAAATGAGGAGCCCACAGATGACCCAGGGACCGCTGAACGAAGACGAAATTATTTGGCTTGATGATGTGCTGCTGAAGTACGGCACCGCGCATTCGGTGATTGACGTGGCCGAACTGGATGGGTTGCTCACGGCAGTCCTTTCTGGCCCTAAAACGATCGAGCCTGCCACCGTGCTGCGGGCCGTATGGGGCGGTGATGTTGAGCCTGAGTGGGAGTCCAAAGAAGAACTTACCCGCTTTAACGTCCTCGTGTTCCAGCACATGAATGACATTGCGGAGCGTCTGGCAGAATATCCTGGGCAGTTTGAGCCGCTGTTTGGCACCAGCGAAGTAGACAACCGTGAAATTACGATTGTTGAAGAGTGGTGCTACGGCTATATGCGCGGTGTTTCACTGGAAAGCTGGCCTGCGCTGCCCGCTGAGCTTCAGCCTGAGCTGGATGCCATTGCGCTGCACGGGCTTATAGAGAATGAAGAGCAGTTTGAGAACCTGACGCCGGAAGCGTTTCTGGCAAGCATCGAGGCAATTAAACCTGCAGCGCTTGCGCTTTATGGCTACTGGCACAGCCAGCGCGATGGGGCTTCGCTGCACTAAAATAGAATCAGCAGGCCGTAAGGCCTGCTGACTAGGAGCAATTAAGCCTGGGTGTCCAGGGTTGCCAGCTCTTTATCAACGAAGTACAGGCCTTCGCCGCTTTTACCTACCAGGCTGAGTTTATCCAGCACGGATTTAAACAGTTTTTCTTCTTCATGCTGCTCGGCAACATACCACTGCAGGAAATTAAAGGTTGGATAATCCTGAGAAATCATTGCGGAGTGGGCCAGCTCATTTATCTGACGAGTAATTAACTGCTCGTGCTCGTAGGTGGCTTTAAATAATTCATCCAGCGAAGCATATTCTAAATACGGGGACTGAATGGCGTTAATACGCGGCATGCTCCCGGTATCATTTAAATAAGCAAACAGACGCTGCATATGTTCCATCTCTTCCTGAGCATGGCGGCGCAGGAAGGCGGCGGCCCCTTCAAAGCTGTGATAGCTGCACCAGGCGCTCATCTGCTGATAGAGCAGGGAGGAGTAGAGTTCAAGGTTCATCTGCTCGTTCAGTTTTTCAATCATTTCCGTCTTCAGCATCACAGGCTCCATAATTTGTGGGGGGCGTTAATATGGCGCTACTTTAATTATTTATTTTCCCGAATGCAAAGAAAATGTTAATTATATTAGTGTAATGAGAATGGTTGTTACTATTATTTTATTTGTGACGTTGCGAATTAATAATGAGAATTAATCTTGTTCCGTTTCTTTATTATACGCCAATGTAATGGGTAATAAACTCGTCATATTCTGCGGTTGAAATGATAACCATGCTAAGAGTAAGCGTATGTTGTCATTGGAAAAACTTATGGCTAAATATTCTTAAGCCCGCCATTTACCTGGCGCAGGAGGTGTGGCTAAATACGTTTCTTTCAAAACTAGACTGCACATGAATATTCTTCATTTTCTTCTCGCACTTGTTGTCATCATGGGGCTGGCGTGGCTGGTGAGCTTCGATCGTAAAACCATCCGTGTCCGCTATTTGTTACAACTTATCGTTATTGAAGGCCTGCTGGCTTTCTTCTTCCTGCACTCCGACAGCGGGCTGTGGGTGATTAACGGCGTGTCCGGTTTCTTTGGCCACCTTCTGACCTTTGCCGGACAGGGCAGTGATTTCGTCTTCGGCGGAATGAGCAAAGCCGGGCTGGCCTTTATCTTCCTCGGCGTGCTGTGCCCGATAATCTTTATCTCTGCGCTGATCGGGATTCTTCAGCACTTCCGCATTCTGCCTATTATTATTCGCATCGTCGGCACGCTGCTTTCAAAAGTGAACGGCATGGGCAAGCTGGAGTCGTTTAACGCCGTCAGCTCGTTGATTCTGGGCCAGTCAGAAAACTTCATTGCCTACAAGGGCGTGCTGGGCGACCTGAGTTCTCGCCGCCTGTTCACTATGGCCGCCACGGCAATGTCCACCGTTTCGCTGTCGATCGTCGGGGCCTACATGACGATGCTGGAGCCGAAGTACGTGGTGGCTGCGCTGATTCTGAATATGTTCAGCGCCTTTATTATCCTGTCTATCATCAACCCGACTCGTCCGGGCGCTGAGCCAGAAATTAAGCTTGAGAAGATGCACGAGTCGCAGAGCTTCTTCGAGATGCTGGGGGAGTACATCCTCGCGGGTTTCAAGGTAGCGATGATTATTCTGGCGATGCTGATTGGTTTTATTGCGCTTATCAGCGCCGTTAACGCGCTGTTTGCCACGGTCTTTGGCATGAGCTTCCAGCAAATTCTTGGCTACGTGTTCTATCCGTTTGCCTGGCTGGTGGGTATTCCTCAGGCGGATGCGCTGAAGGCGGCCGGAATTATGGCAACCAAGCTTGTGGCTAACGAATTTGTGGCGATGATTGAGCTGCAAAAGATCATGGCAACGCTGTCGCCGCGTGGCCTCGGGATCCTGTCCGTCTTCCTGGTGTCGTTTGCTAACTTTGCTTCAATCGGGATTGTGGCCGGCGCCATTAAAGGGCTGAATGAAAAGCAGGGGAACGTGGTTTCTCGCTTTGGCCTTCGCCTGGTTTACGGCGCGACGCTGGTCAGCCTGCTGTCGGCGGCGTTTGCCGGCCTGGTACTGTAAAATAAAACGGCGGGGAAACCGCCGTTTGTTTAACGAAGAACGATCAGAATGCGGCACAGACCGGCTGGTCAACGCGCATCACAGATTCCTGCGCAAAGCGGGTTTTATAGATAGCACGCAGCTCGTCAACCTTCTTACTGCTCTCAGCATCGCTGCCGCGGATCAGCATAATCGCCTTGCTCGGTTCGTGCGTCACTTCGCCTTTCGCATTCAGCCACTGGCCTTTGGCGTCATACTCAGTCAGCCCTTCGCGGAAGCGTGGGGTGACGTCTTTATCCACAAAGCTACGCCACTCGTTCGCGGTAATTATCGCGCCGGATGGGCGGCTAATGCCGAAATAGAGCGTGGTTTGCGTCATTGCGTCGCCGACCTGGCACTGCTTAGCCGGGGCCGTAACCGCCGTGGTCGTTTTTGCCGGGGCCACACAGCCCGCCAGCACCAGGGCTAATGCCCCTGCAAGTGTTGCTTTATAAAATGCCATTATCCACCTGTCTTACTGTCATCATCATTATTAAAATTAAGTGCGGAATGATTCCGCCGCGCTATCAAATTACAATTTGGTGTTTTTCGCAAGTCACCGAGCATCAACAGGGCAAGAATAATCCCGGTGATGCCGCTCCCGAGCAGCACCCACTGCGCGGGGAAGCGATCTGCAATCATCCCGGTGACTAGCGGGACGACGAGCGTAAGACCCAGCTGCAGGCGCCAGCTGGAGGCCATTGCCGCGCCAACCTGGCCGGGGGGAAAGCTGTCCATCACGTTAAGCGTTGCCACCAGATAGAACCAGTTGCTGAACAGGTGGGCGATAACGATAAGCGGCACGGCAATCCACAGGCTGCCTGACACAGCGACGGTGAAATAACAAAGCGTGAAAAGTAAGAGCGCCAGCATCAGGGGTAACGTGGCGCTGGCGCGGTAACGCACCTGTTTCTCGCTGAGAACCAGCGGCGCTAAGAGCTGCCCAACGCTGCGGGCAAACAGCAGAATGAGCCCGTTGTCGGTGTTATCGCCAGGCAATGCGGGCGCAAGTGCCGGGAGCAACGCCATCACCGGAGCCCCAACGAGCGCCAGGCTGGGCAGCAACAGCAGGCTGCGTTTTTGCCCCGGCGGCAGTCCGCGCCAGCTAAACCTTTCGTCTTGAGCGGACTCCTGTTCCTCGTCACTCTGCGTGGTAAACGAGACGGCAGCTCGCCATAGCAAACCGGTCGCGAGGGTGAAGCTGAGCGCATCCATCAATAGCATAAGCCAAAGGCTGATATGGCCGTACAGCAGCGTGCCTATGCCAACGCCGAAAATCACGTTGGCGGCGAATACCAGCGTTTCAATTCCGGCGGCAGCGGGCATCAGTGTTTTGGATAATCCTTGTTTGAAGAGCTGGCTGAGCACCGGCACCGTCATACCTGTGCTAAACGCCGCCGCGGCCTGGCTTAACAGCAGCATCGCCGGGTGGTCAACCAGTAGCGCAATGCCCGGCAGGATCAGGCCTGCGAGGCCCAGTACCTCGCCGAGAATAAGTACGGAAAACGCCGGCCAACGTTTTAATAACCACACGCCAAAGAAGCTGGCGGGTAAGCCGGGAGCGAGGGCGAGCACGTAGGCGAGAGAAAGCCAGGCGGGCGTGGCATGGCTGTTTAAAAGTTGGCTGAAGACCAGAACGTAGGTCAGGCCGTTGCCAATCGATGAAAACAGCAGCGCAAGCCCGAGTAGCGTGAACCAGCGGTGCTGGCGCAGGGCGCGTAGCAGCAAAAGAATCATGGTAAGTTCCTGATGAATAAACAGCGTCAAGCCGCCGTTTTTGAAAACGGCAGCGCGAGAAAGTTATCGTCAGGAAGGGTTACATTGGCGTCAGGATTCTCTTTGGCTGGATGTCACTAAAAATAGAGAAATTTTCAGGAATTACCAGTTACTGGTGACGCCCGCATACTGTGGCCCGCTCACGCCACGGCACTGGTACTCCAGCACAACCTGGGTATTCAGGCAAAGAGTGCCGCTGTAGGTCGTACAGGTTTTGACGTCGCTGCCGTAAGGGAGCGCGCTGGCATAGCCCCACTGCTGGCACTGGCGCGAGGCGGTTGACTGTGCGAGGAACTTGTCCACTTTGGCCGTCTGAAGCGGCGGCAGGTTATAGGCGAGGCGAACAACGCCGGCTGGCTCGTTAGCGTTGAGCGGGACGGGCGTTTTGCTTACGGTGCATCCACCCAGGAACAGGGCGGCAACGGCCAGATAAATGCGCTTCATCTTTATTAATACCTCATGCTTAACCGCTTTTATGGTAGCACGCGGGGCGGTCAGAAAAGTCGGTTCACTGCTGTGGGTAACGGATTCTATAAATTTCGAATTTTAAATAATCCTTAATTCAAATTACGGCATAAAAACATTTCACCTAACGTAAATTCCCCACAAAATGCGCGGCGATTTTTTGATCAAATACGCGTCAAGTTTTGCTGAAACGTGCCGACAATAGCGCTACGGCGCGATTTAATTTCACTTATGCAGGTATACGAGGGAATAAATCAGGACGCGCGCCGCTAAAGCCGCACAGGAGGTGCATTTTATTTTTGACCGGGGAACCAGACAGATGAATGTGATTCGCAATATAAAAATCCGCGCGATGGTGGTGCTGATACAAGTCTTTTCGACGTTAGCCTGGATAAGCGTCGCGGGCGCGACGCTTTGGCTTTTACACAACCTCAAGCAGCAGCTCGCGCTGAGCCCGGACCAGCTGGCATGGATTAACATGGCCCAGCTGATGTTGATGCTTTCAATCGCTATTAGTATTGCGATTACCCTTTTTACCGAACGCTACCTGTGGTTTTGCCTGGTGAAGCCGGTCAATACAATCCGTAATCACATGCATGTCCTGGCGCGGGGCGAACTGGCCACGGCGCTGCCGGATTTGGGTCGTAACTGCATTGGCCTGATGGTGCCGCCTATTCAACAAATGCAGGATAACTGGGAAAAAGCGGTGAGCCGCATTCGGGACAGCGCCGATGCGATTCGCACCAGTGCCACCGAGGTTTCCGGGGTAAATACCGACCTGTCATCCCGTTCCGAGCAACAGGCCGCCGCGCTGGAGCAGACCAGCGCCAGCATGGAGCAGTTGAACAGTACGGTGAAGCTCAATGCCGACAACGCGAACCACGCCAGCCATCTCGCGCAGAACGCCACCAACACGGCGGTGAACGGTGGGGCATCGGTGAAGCAGGTGGTGAAGACAATGGATGTTATTGCCAGCAGCGCGAATAAAATCGTTGATATCACCACGGTGATTAACAGCATTGCGTTCCAGACCAACATCCTGGCGCTGAACGCGGCGGTCGAGGCGGCAAGGGCGGGAGAGCAGGGCAAAGGGTTTGCCGTCGTTGCCAGCGAAGTGCGTAACCTGGCGAGCCGCAGCGCCGGGGCGGCAAAAGAGATTGAAACGCTGCTGAATGAGTCGGTCAGCAATATTCACACCGGCTCGCAGCAGGTGAAAAAGGCCGGGGAAGCGATGGATGAGATCCTCAAGGCCGTGAAGCAGGTCAACGATATTATGGGCGAGATTGCCAGCGCATCGGTTGAGCAAAGCCAGGGGATCGGGCAGGTGGGCGTGGCCGTGCGAGAGATGGACAGCGTAACGCAGCAGAACGTTAACCTGGTGCAGAAGTCGGTGCTGTCCTCCGGCGAGCTGGAGAAACAGGCGCACCATCTGCACGATGTGGTGGCGATGTTCCGCCTGAGCGGCAGCGGAAGCTGAAACGAATGAAGTGATAAAGCAGCCAGATGGCTGCTTTTTTTACGCCTGTACGCGGTGAGGTGACGAAAATTATGTGACGCGTGCCGGTTAAATAATATTCCCTTCAGGCGTTGCGCTCAGGCGACATGCGGATAGTCAAAATTTGGCTAAGCTTATGCTTTTTAGGCACATTTACAAGCGATAGTGAGTGTCGCACTATGCGGGCTCTTATTAAGCAAGGAGTTTCTGAAGCAATGCGTAAACCTCTGGTATTGTCGGCGCTGGTCGCCGCGCTGGCCCTGGCATTAAGCGGCTGTGATGACGCCAAAAAAGAAACCGCGGCCGCACCTGCCCCGGCAAAAGAAGCAAAGCAGGGCGGCAGCCTGATTATCGGCATCACGTCCGGCGATCCGTTGGCCATCAACCCGCTGTACGCCAGCGACCGTACTACGTTAACGATTATGCAGGCGCTTTATTCGCCGTTATACAGCTACAACGGGGACAAAATCGAGTGGGGCCTGGCGGAAAGCCTGACGCCGTCTGCGGATAATCTCTCCTGGACGCTGAAGCTGAAGCCCGGCCTGAAATGGCAGGACGGCCAGGCCATTACCGCCGATGACGTGGTGTTCACCTTTAATAAGCTGCTGGATGAAAAACAACACAGCTTCTTCCGCAACATGTTTGTCTATGGCAACAAGCCTCTTAGCGTGAGCAAGGTGGATCCGCTGACGGTGAAATTTACCCTGCCGCAGGTGAGCGCCGCCTTTGCCGGTACGCTGGTGCAAATCTTCCCGATCCCGCAGCATATCTTCGACAGTGAAAAAGGCGATCTCGAAAAGAGCGCCCGCAACGAGGCACCTGTCGGATCCGGCCCGTTCAAATTTAAAGAGTACCGCGCCGGGCAGTACTACGCCCTGACGCGTTTTGACGACTACTGGAACGGTAAACCGAAGCTGGACTCGGTCACTTATCGCTTTGCGAAGGATGCGAACTCGGCCAACCTTGCGCTACAGAACGGTGAAATCAACCTTAAGATGGTTGATCCGCAGGACGTCTCTCGCCTGAAGGCCACCGGCAAGTTTGATTTTGTTATCTATCCGGAAGGCCGTCTGGCCTATATGACCTTCAACCAGAACGTCGACAGCATGAAAAGCAAGGATCTTCGCCAGGCCATTGCTTACGCCCTGAATAAAGACGATCTGGTACAAACGGCATTTACCTCACTCGACTACGCCAGGCCTGCGGCTTCTATCCTGACCCCGGATACCCTCTACCAGACCAGCGACGTTGAGCCGTACAAGTTCGATATTGAAAAAGCCAAAGCGCTGCTTAAAGCCTCCGGGCAGCCGGACGGCCTGAAGCTGCGCCTGGCGTACATCAACAGCAATAAAACCCAGGAAAGTATGGGGCTTTATATTCAGCAGCAGCTCAAGGCGATTGGCATCAACGTAGAGCTGCTGGCCCTGGACGCTAACGCGATGTCGCAGCGTAGCCAGGACATGAAGAATACGGCCTGGGAGCTAAGCCTGGGCGGATACATCATGGGGTCAGAGCCGGACGGCTATAAGTCGCTGTACATGAGCAACGAAGCCTATAACTACGCACACTATAAGAACCCGGCGTTTGATGCGCTGTGGGAGCAGGGGGCTACCGAAACGGATGCCGTTAAGCGTGCGGCCATCTACAAACAAATTCAGCAAACCGTAGCCAATGATATGGCCTGGTATCCTGTTGCCTACACCAACGCGGTAGTGGCGGTGGATAAACGTTTTGGCGGCACAAAAGAGGCGGAGCCTAAGCCTGTTTATATGTTCCAGGATCTGTCGAAGATTTATCAACAATAACAGGGAATGACCCTCGCCCTGGCGTGATCTTACGGCGCGGCGGCAGGGCGGGGGCGGTAAAAATATGAATAACCTTCTTTTCCGGCGTTTGCTGCAGCTGTTCCCGATGCTGCTTTTTATCTCGCTGGTCTCTTTTTTACTGGTAAAGCTTGCTCCGGGCGACCCTGTTCAGGCGTATATCACGCCGCGCATGAGCCCGGATGATATCGAACGTATTCGTCAAAGTATGGGCCTGGATAAACCGCTGCCGGTGCAGTATTTGCTGTGGTTGAAAAATCTGCTGCAGGGCGACCTGGGCTACTCGCTGATTTATCACCGTCCGGTGCTGACGATGATTGCCGAACGCATTCCGGCCACGCTTGGCCTGATGGGCGCGTCACTGCTGCTGGCGATTGTGCTGGCGATCCCCCTTGGGCTGCTGGCGGGCGCGTTTAAACACCGCTGGCTGGATCACGTGTTGAATCTCTTTGCCTACGTGGGTATTTCGGTACCGATTTTCTGGTTTGGCATCCTGCTGATTACCGTGTTTTCGGTGCAGCTAAACTGGCTGCCCAGCATGGGGATGAGAACGATTGGCATGGAAGATTCGTGGCTTGATGTTGTGCGCCACGGCATTCTGCCCTGTATTGCACTGACCTTTTACAACCTTTCCAGCTACGTGCGCTATATCCGATCTAATACCATTAGCCAGCTGTCCGCCGACTACGTGCAAACCCAGCTCGCCTACGGTGCGACCCGCAGTGCCATTCTGTTCCGTCACGTGCTTAAGAACGTGCTGCTGCCGGTGATTACGCTGTTTGGTCTTTCCTTTGGCGAGCTGATCGTGGGGGCTTACGTCACGGAAAGCGTCTTTTCCTGGCCGGGGATGGGGCTGCTGGGGATCCAGTCCATCACCTCCCTGGACTACCCGCTGATCATGGCCATTATCCTGCTTTCTTCTTTGATGCTGATTGCGGGAAATTTACTGGCCGATCTTCTGTATCGCGTGGCGGACCCGCGCATTAAGGCGCTGAGGTAATGATGAGCAGAAGATGGACACAGGTTAAACAGGGCATGAAACACAGCCGTCCCGCGCAGTGTTCGCTGGCGGTGTTGGTGCTTTTTGCCCTGGCGTCATTGTCGGCATTCTTTAGCCCCTGGGACCCAAACCAGATGTCGCTCCAGGCGCGCATGCTGCCGCCGGATACCGGGCACTGGTTTGGCACGGATGAGTACGGCAGGGACTACTTTACGCGTGCGCTTTACGGCGGGCAGATTTCCCTGATGGTTGGGTTTCTGGCGATGCTGTTCTCCACGCTTATCGGCACGCTGGTGGGCACGGTCAGCGGCTACTTCGGGGGTAAAATAGACAACCTGCTGATGAGGCTGGTGGACATACTCATGTCGATCCCGGCCTTTTTCCTGCTGCTGGTGCTCAATGCTTACCTGAAGCCCGGCATAGCTAACATTATCCTGATCATCAGCGCGCTGACCTGGATGAACATGTCGCGCCTGGTTCGCGCAGAAACCTTGACGCTAAAAGAGCGTGAGTACGTGGTTTACGCGCGTGCCTCCGGTGAGCATCCGTTGCTGATTATCGCCCGCCATATTATCCCCAATATTTTGCCGACGATTATCGTGGCGGCGACCCTGAATATCGCCTCCGCTATTTTAATGGAGTCTACATTGAGCTTTCTTGGTCTTGGCGTGCAGCAGCCAAATGCCTCCTGGGGTAGCATGCTGAATAACGCCCAGTCATACATCGGCGAAGCGTCCTGGCTTGCCATGTTCCCCGGCGTGCTGATCCTGCTGACGGTGCTGAGCTTTAACGTGCTGGGCGATGTGTTCCGCAGCGCCTTTGAGCCAGGAGCAAACCGCGATGAGTAACCTGCTTGAAATCGATAATCTGAAAACATCCTTCTTTACCCGCGATGGCGAAGTTCAGGCGGTGCGTGGCGTCTCCTTCGGCGTGCGGCGTGGAGAAGTCGTGGGCATCGTCGGCGAGTCTGGCTGTGGGAAAAGCGTCACCTGCAAATCTGTTATCAATTTGCTGGGGAGCCACGGCAGAATAGTGGGCGGCCATATTCGCTTTCAGGGCGAAGATCTGGCCCGCAAAACGCCGGAGCAAATGCGCCATCTTCGCGGCAGTGAGATAGCGATGATTTTTCAGGATCCGATGACCGCGTTGAACCCGGTGCTGAGCATTGGGCGGCAGATGAGTGAAATCCTTATTCGTCATCAACGCCTGAGCAAAAAGGCGGCTAAAGAGAAGGCGATTGCTATGCTCGGGCAGGTGGGCATTAACCAGCCGGAAAAACGCTACGACCAATACCCGCACGAATTTAGCGGCGGCATGCGCCAGCGGGTAATGATTGCCATCGCGCTGTCGTGCCATCCGTCTTTATTGATTGCCGACGAGCCGACTACCGCGCTGGACGTGACAATCCAGGCGCAGATCCTGCGGCTGCTTAAACAGCTTCAGCAGCAGACGGATACCGCAATTTTGCTGATAACTCATGATTTAGGCGTGGTGGCGCAGGTGTGCTCGCGGGTGGTTGTGATGTACGGCGGGCTGGTGATGGAACAGGGAAGCGTAGAGGCTATTTTTTATCGCCCCTCGCATCCCTACACGCGTGGCCTGCTGGCGTCGCTGCCCCGTCCTGACGGCAGTGAAGAACGCTTGTCTCCGATAGAAGGGAGCCCGCCCGGCTTGCTGAATCCCCCTGCGGGCTGTCCATTTGCCGCTCGCTGTCCGCAACGCATGGCCGTTTGTGATAAGGCGGCACCTAAACACACTTTCGCCGATGGTCACGAAGTTAGCTGCTGGCTGTGGGAAAATGAGGTGGCTCATGCCTGAGGTTATTCCACTGATTAGCGTCCGCAACCTGAGTAAACATTTCACCTCTGACCGGGGCTGGTTCGTGCCACGCACGACGGTAAAGGCCGTGGACGGCGTCAGTTTTGATATTTATCCAGGGGAAACTTACGGCCTGGTCGGAGAGTCGGGCTGCGGCAAGTCAACGCTAGGCCGAAGCCTGTTACGGCTGTTCGACATCACCGAAGGTGAGATTGAGTTTGACGGGCAAAACATTGCCGGGCTAAGCGAACGTCAGCTGAAACCCGTCCGCCGCCGGATGCAGGCCGTTTTTCAGGATCCTTATTCCTCACTGAATCCAGGCATGACGGTGCAGCAGCTGATTGCCGAACCGATGCGTATTCACGGCTACGATGCTGAACGGCGGAAAAGTCGAACGCTGGAGCTGCTGGGGCAGGTGGGGTTAAGCCGTGAGCACCTCGATCGTTTTCCTCACGAGTTCAGCGGCGGGCAGCGCCAGCGTATCAGTATTGCTCGCGCGCTGTCGGTGAACCCCGAGTTCATTCTTTGCGATGAACCGCTGTCCGCGCTCGATGTGTCAGTGCAGGCGCAGGTGGTGAATCTTTTGCAGGATCTGCAGCAGGCATCAGGCCTGACCTACCTGTTTATCGCTCACGATCTGTCGATGGTGCGCCATATTTCTGACCGTATTGGCGTGATGTACCTCGGCTCGCTGGTGGAGGAGGCTCCGGCAGAAACGCTGTATAACCAGCCGGCTCACCCTTACACCCGGGCGCTGCTGGCGTCTATTCCTCTCGCCGACCCGCATGTACAAATGCTGGAGCAGGGCGGGCTAAAAGGCGAAACCGCCGGGGAGATTGGTGCAGGTACACGTTGTAAATTTGCTGACCGCTGCCCGCGAGCTATGGAGAAATGCCATCGGCAGCCTCCGCAAATGCAGGAGATCTCGCCGGGGCATCGCGTTGCCTGCTGGCAGTTTGAAAAGTAAATCCACGGGGGCTTTTGTCCCCGCCTTAGGGATTTTACGCCGAATGGACTGTTGCCTCGCACGGAGCGGGGCAGGTAGACTGTCGCGCAAATAAAACAGGAGATTAAAATGGCCGAACAACTCTCTGCCGATCAGGAACTGGTTTCCGACGTCGTGGCGTGCCAGCTGGTTATCAAACAAATTCTCGACGTGATTGATGTGATTGCGCCGGTTGAAGTCCGTGAAAAGATGTCAGAACAGCTGAAAACCATCGATTTTACCAGCCATCCTGCTGCCGTTGACCCGGTAACTCGCCGCGCGATTCAAAAAGCGATAGCCCTGATTGAGCTGAAATTTACCCAACAGAAAGAGGCGCACTAATCCTTCTTTCCTTCTCCTCGACGCCGGAAGGCAAAGCGTCCACAAGATAATAAAAAAAGCACCGGCGTCCTGCAGGTGCTTTTTTATCTATAGAGGAGGTGCTCAGTGAGACTCGTGTTCGACAAAATTCAGCAGATGTCGGTCGGTCTGGCTCATGCACAGGCCCGCTTTTTTAGCATTGCGCACTTCTTCCAGGATCGTCTGTAGCCGTTCACCGTCCCGATCCTGTTCTTCGCTTAATGCCATCAGAAAGCTCATGACCTTACGGGCATTGGCCGCTTTGGCCTCTTCTTTTAGGGTAGCCAGCGTTTCGTGGCGCAGGTGGTAATCATCCAGCGTTTGCTGAAACAGCTCTTCAAGCGTCAGGCAGTGGCACTCAGGTGGAGACATCGCGCCTACGCTCGGCATGCCGCCAGAGTGCTTCATAAAATTAAATACCCGCATCATGTGCGTAACGTTGTTTTGAGCCTGGCTGCGTAGAAAATTCGCGCTGCCGGTCAGGCTGTTCTTCGTGCACCAGGCGCTCAGGTGCAGACACAAATGGGAGGCATAAAATTCACGATTAATTTGCGCATTAAGTTTTTGGATCATGCTGGCAGCGGGCATATTAATATCCTTATTTCCGTGGACAATTTTATGGAGTATTAAATAACCATACGCTGCTATCAAGTTCGAGAAAAGTCCTAAGCAAGTCTATTTATCATTTCTTTAATTTTTTTCATGATAATAGTGCACCGAGATGTTCATTTTCTGGGCTAGGTGTAACTCACTGTATTTGATATAGAATATATTTGAACTTTGTTTTTGTGGTTTCGCTCTCATTTTATGTTAAGAGCATGTTAGGCGTGCCTGTTCGGCGTTTGTGTGTTAATCATTTTTTGCCTCTTGGTTAATTTTACTATTTTTCACTTAAACGGGATGAGATCATCTTTGTGCCTCCTGCTGCATATTTTCATGATTCTAAAATCCGTGCACCAAACAAAAAAATCCCAGGCAAGATGAAAATTAATCGACGCTGAGGAGGGACTGGGATTGCGCAATAAAAGATCGAAAGTATAAAAAGAGAGCAAATCAGAGGAGATCCCAGGGCCTGGATTCGCGGGCGCGGCTAATGAGTTGTTTTTTTGTGCATATCGCAAATCCTTATGGCCTGACGTGATGATTTTGAGGCCCTGGCGTGCTGGCGTTGCTCCGGCTGAGAAGCAGAGGGCAATTTGCTGAGGGAAGCGGGTTATCATTCACGCGGGCAGGATTCTAAATTTGTGCCGCTTATTTGAACATTTTTGTTCTTATTGGCGAGGAAAGAAAAGTCAGGATAAAAAATCGAGTTTTCCGAAACTGGCATAATTAGTCGCTATGGAATAACCCGGAAAGTAGTTTAGCAGAGGGCGGAAAGGCGGAGCAGGCTCCGCTTCCTGTTGAGGTCGTTCTAAAGAGGGACCAGCAGCACATCAACCTGGCTTGAGGCCACGACAGCCTTGGCTGAGCAGGTGATCTTACCGAAGAAACTCTGATTATGATTGCCGCAAAGCACCAGGTCCACATCCTGCTTTTCACAGATATCCAGGATGTGTTCGCTTAGTTCCCCTGTGGAAATAATTACCTTTTCAATAGGATATTGCGCTTTCTCTTTCAGCTCATCGAGAAAAAGGTGGGTTTCTTCCAGCATCAGATCGCGCAGGTTTTCCAGCATCGGGGCGGCAAGCTGGTTATACAGTTCGGGATCGGAGGCTAGCGTGACGAGAGTAATTTTTCCGTTGACGGGTTTGACGATACAGACGGCCTTTTGCACCAGATGATGGCTCTCAGGCGTGATGGCCACGGCAACCAGCACATGACGATAGCTCATACGGACCCTCCACATATTGTGTGAATTGTTAACATTTTCTTACACCACTTGTTGTCCAGGCGCAACGCTTGTCGCCATACGAAATGTGAAGCCACTCATAGAAATTGTTTAGTTATTCTTATGAAACGAATTTGCAACATTATTTCGTAGACGATTTGTAAAAATTTGCCATAAGGCGAATGGATTAATTTGCGAACCTGGATCGAGTGATAACTTTCAGTAACTGGCGCTTTTGAAATCATAACGCTCGGTTAAAATGCCGCTATGATTTAGCTTAAGTCTCTGAATAACAGCAGGTTACTCCTGACTGCTTTCGGAAAGTGTGATCGCCTAAGCATTCCTGACCGCCGGTATCGGATAAAAAGCAATGGTAACTCATGGAGTTGTGATGTTTCAGTGTCACTATTCGTCTGATGTTATCGGTAAAATTCTCAATCAGATTAAAAATTAAGCAAATGAAAAGCGATTCTGATGCTTTTCACTTCGAAGGATGATGTATTTATGTGATCTGCGTCACATAAATTCCAAAATCGCCGATGGCTGCATTGTATGTGCCAGGGGCTGCGAGTAGAGTTTGCCCGAATTAGGAAAAATCTTAGTTTTTTGTAATAAAATGATGAACGACAACAGGCGTTCGGGCTTTGTCAGGGAAGTAGCTTCTACCGCGGTAGGCGGAGGAGCCTAGTCAGAGCGTAAGATTTATCCGTGCATTTTGGCCGTAACGATTGTTTTAATTTACCCGGGGCGACCCGGCGACATCGCGGGGTGCGGTAACAACCCCCTAATAGTTCAGAAAACGGTAATGGCGCGAAGGCTCGCTTCGGTTTCTTACAGCTGTAAGTTTCTGGAGAATTTCCTGACGTTGACACGTTACTGTCATCCGAAATATTTAGGCTAGGCCGCATACAATAATAGTTGGTTATTCGGGATGGAAAAAATGCATACTTCCGAGTTGCTAAAACATATTTACGACATTAATTTATCGTATTTATTGCTTGCACAGCGTCTTATTAGTCAGGACAAAGCATCAGCAATGTTTCGTTTAGGCATCGCTGAGGATATGGCAAATACTCTAGGGGAACTCACGTTGCCCCAAATGGTAAAATTGGCAGAAACTAACCAATTAGTTTGTCAGTTCCGCTTTAACGAAAGTCAGGCGATTACTCGCTTAACACAAGACTCCCGTGTGGATGATTTACAGCAAATTCATACCGGTATTTTGTTATCTACCCGTTTATTGAATGAGGTGTCGACGCCTGCCGAGGCACCTAAGAAAAAAAGGGCATAACAAATGAGCGAGAAAAGTATTGTCCAGGAAGCTCGCGACATTCAGCTCGCTATGGAGCTGATAACCCTCGGTGCCCGACTGCAAATGCTGGAAAGCGAAACGCAGCTGAGCCGTGGTCGCCTGATCAAACTCTACAAAGAACTCCGTGGAAGTCCTCCTCCAAAAGGGATGCTGCCTTTCTCTACTGATTGGTTTATGACCTGGGAGCAAAACATTCACGCTTCCATGTTCTGTAATGCCTGGCAGTTTTTACTTCGCAGTGGGCTTTGCACCGGCGTTGATGCGGTCATTAAAGCCTATCGACTTTACCTTGAACAATGTCCTTCCCAGGCCGACGGCCCGCTTCTGGCGCTGACTCGCGCGTGGACACTGGTGCGTTTTGTCGAGAGCGGCATGCTCCAGTTAAGCCAGTGTAACTGCTGTGGGGGTAATTTTATCACCCACGCACACCAGCCGGTCGGCAGCTTTGCCTGCAGTCTGTGCCAGCCGCCATCAAGGGCGGTAAAAAGACGTAAACTTTCCCAGAATACTGCCGATATTATTCCACAACTGCTGGATGACCAGGTGGAACAGGCTGTTTAACAGATTCTGTGTTTGCGTATTCCAGCAGCGGTGAGTGATTGCCGCTGCTTTTTTTATGCCCAAACATGACGCTGCATCTGCCCCCCTGGGCATCCTCGCTACACTCAACGGCGTAAGGATGATCTCGTGCTGATTTTAATAGGTTACCTGGTTGTTTTAGGGACAGTGTTCGGCGGTTACATGTTAACCGGCGGCCACCTTGGCGCACTTTATCAACCTGCTGAATTTATCATCATTGGTGGGGCGGGTATTGGGGCGTTCATTGTAGGGAATAACGGTAAAGCGATTAAGGGCACCCTAAAAGCGCTGCCGCTGCTCTTCAGACGTTCAAAATATACCAAAAGCATGTATATGGACTTGATGGCATTGCTTTATCGTCTGATGGCTAAGTCGCGTCAGCAGGGGATGTTTTCACTTGAAAGAGACATCGAAAACCCTAAAGAAAGCGAAATTTTTGCCAGCTATCCGCGTATTTTAGCGGACGCCATGATGCTTGATTTTATTGTCGATTATTTGCGTTTGATCATCAGCGGAAATATGAATACTTTCGAAATTGAAGCGCTGATGGATGAAGAAATCGAGACCCATGAAAGCGAATCGGAAATACCTGCAAACAGCCTGGCGTTAATGGGGGATTCATTACCCGCCTTCGGTATCGTTGCTGCGGTAATGGGGGTTGTGCACGCGCTGGCCTCCGCTGACCGTCCTGCCGCGGAGTTAGGGGCATTAATTGCTCACGCTATGGTGGGAACTTTTCTCGGTATTTTACTGGCCTACGGATTTATTTCCCCATTAGCCACGGTATTGCGTCAGAAAAGCGCTGAAACCACCAAAATGATGCAGTGCGTGAAGGTGACTTTACTCTCCAGCCTCAATGGTTATGCGCCGCCGATCGCGGTGGAATTTGGTCGTAAAACGCTGTACTCCAGCGAGCGTCCGTCGTTCATTGAGCTGGAAGAGCACGTCAGAGCGGTGCGTTCACCGAACGCGCAGCGCGCGACGGAAGAAGAAGTATGAAAAATCAGGCCCATCCCATCGTTGTCGTAAAGCGCCGCAAGCACAAGGGACACGGCGGGGCGGCTCACGGCTCGTGGAAAATCGCCTACGCGGACTTTATGACCGCGATGATGGCCTTCTTCCTCGTGATGTGGCTGATTTCCATTTCCAGCCCGAAAGAGCTGGCGCAAATTGCTGACTATTTCCGCACCCCACTGGCCCAGGCTATCACCGGCGGCCAGCGTATTGCCGACAGTGAAAGCCCGATCCCCGGCGGGGGTGATGACGTCACTCAGCAGCAGGGTGAAGTGAAAAAACAGCCCAACATTGAAGAGCTGCGCAAGCGCATGGAGGCTAACCGCCTGAAGCGTATCAAAGGGGATTTGGACCAGCTAATTGAGTCCGACCCGAAACTGCGCGCGCTGCGGCCACACCTGCAGATTGACCTGGTGCAGGAAGGTCTGCGTATTCAGATTATCGACAGCCAGAACCGCCCGATGTTTAAAAACGGCAGCGCGGAAGTGGAGCCTTACATGCGTGATATTTTGCGCAAAATCGCTCCAGTGCTGAACGGTATTCCTAACAAAATCAGTCTGTCCGGCCATACCGATGATTTGCCTTATGCCAACGGCGAACGCGGTTACAGCAACTGGGAGCTTTCCGCCGACCGCGCGAATGCTTCCCGTCGTGAGCTGGTGGCGGGCGGTCTCGACGACGGCAAAGTGCTGCGCGTCATCGGGATGTCCTCACAGATGAGCCTCTCCAAACGCGGAGGCGGTGACGCCATTAACCGTCGCATCAGTTTGCTGGTGCTTAATAAACAGACCGAAGACGCCATCATGCATGAGAACTCAGAGAGCGATAACCAGCCGATCGGGGTTCTGCAGCAGGTCCCAACGGCGGCTCCGGCGAATAACACAGTTGCGCCACAACCAGGCATGAGGTGATAGCGTGAGCATGGATATTAGCGATTTTTATCAGACATTTTTTGACGAGGCCGACGAACTGTTGGCGGATATGGAGCAGCATCTTTTGGATCTGGTGCCCGAGGCGCCTGATTCTGAACAGTTGAACGCTATTTTCCGTGCTGCCCACTCCATTAAGGGCGGGGCCGGAACGTTTGGCTTCTCCATCCTGCAGGAAACGACGCACCTGATGGAGAACCTGCTCGACGAAGCGCGGCGCGGTGAGATGCAGCTCAACACCGATATCATCAACCTGTTTTTGGAAACCAAGGATATTATGCAGGAACAGTTGGACGCTTATAAAAACTCTGAAGAGCCGGATGCTGCCAGCTTCGACTACATCTGCAAAGCGCTGCGCCAGCTGGCCCTGGAAGCCAAGGGCGAAGTCCCTTCGGCGCCGGCCAAACTCTCCGTGGTAGAAACGGAGCAGCAGGCTGCTACGGCTACCGATAACGGCGGCAGGCTGCGAGTGGTGATTGACGGACTGAAAGAGACCGAGCGTGACCTGATGCTCGAAGAGCTGGGTAATCTTGGTACCCTGAGCGGTGTGGTCAAAGATGCGTCTTCTATTACCGCCACGCTTGAAACCAGCGTCAGCGAAGACGACATTACCGCCGTACTTTGCTTCGTGATTGAGCCAGAACAAATCAGCTTTGTGCCGGTGGCGGCAGCCAGCGCGCCAGCGGCCGCGGAAACGACTTCCGTGGCGGTGCCGGAAGCGCCTGCGCAAACGGCCGTCGCCGTGCAAAAAGCCGGCTTGCCTGAGCCGTTAACCCCGGCCACCGGACGCGTTGAGCGTGATAAACCTGCCGCTCGTGCGTCGGAATCAACCAGTATTCGTGTTGCGGTTGAGAAAGTTGACCAACTGATCAACCTGGTCGGCGAGCTGGTCATCACCCAGTCGATGCTGGCCCAGCGTTCTAACGAACTTGACCCGGTTAATCACGGTGATTTGATAACCAGCATGGGGCAGCTGCAGCGTAACGCACGCGATCTGCAGGAATCGGTGATGTCGATTCGTATGATGCCGATGGAATACGTCTTCAGCCGCTTCCCGCGCCTGGTGCGTGACCTGGCAGGCAAGCTGAACAAACAGGTTGAGCTGACGCTGATGGGCAGTTCAACCGAGCTGGATAAGAGCCTGATCGAGCGTATTATCGACCCGTTAACGCACCTGGTGCGTAACAGTCTTGACCACGGTATCGAGTCGCCTGAAAAGCGCCGTGCTGCCGGGAAGTCCGAAGTCGGCAACCTTATCCTGTCCGCTGAACATCAGGGCGGCAATATCTGTATCGAAGTGACCGACGACGGCGCGGGGCTTAACCGTGAACGCATCCTGGCGAAGGCGATGTCCCAGGGAATGCCGGTCAGCGAGAGCATGACCGACGACGAAGTTGGCATGCTTATTTTCGCGCCGGGCTTCTCCACCGCCGAACAGGTCACCGACGTTTCTGGCCGTGGTGTCGGCATGGACGTGGTGAAACGTAACATCCAGGAGATGGGCGGCCACGTTGAAATTCAGTCGAAAGCCGGTACCGGGACCACCATCCGTATTTTGCTGCCGCTGACGCTTGCCATCCTCGACGGCATGTCGGTGAAGGTCAGCAATGAAGTGTTTATCCTGCCGCTGAACGCGGTGATGGAATCACTCCAGCCGCAGGAAGAAGATCTGCACCCGCTGGCGGGCGGCGAGCGCGTGCTGGAAGTGCGTGGTGAATACTTGCCGCTGGTCGAACTGTGGAAAGTCTTTGACGTTCAGGGCGCGAAAACCGAAGCCACGCAGGGCATTGTCGTTATCCTGCAAAGCGCCGGACGTCGCTACGCGCTGCTGGTCGATCAGCTGATTGGTCAGCATCAGGTTGTAGTGAAGAACCTCGAAAGCAACTACCGCAAGGTACCGGGAATTTCTGCTGCCACCATTCTGGGTGACGGCAGCGTGGCGCTGATCGTCGATGTTTCTGCGCTGCAGGGGCTAAACCGTGAACAACGTCTGGCGCTTACCGTCGCCTGATTAACTGCATAAGAAAATAGGTACGCAAATGACTGCACTAACGAATGTGACAAAACTGACCGGGGAAAACGTAGGCCAGGAGTTCCTGGTGTTTACCCTCGGCGATGAAGAGTACGGCATTGATATCCTGAAGGTGCAGGAGATCCGCGGTTACGACCAGGTAACGCGTATCGCGAATACGCCTGCTTTTATCAAAGGCGTGACCAACCTGCGCGGCGTGATTGTGCCGATCATCGACCTGCGCCTGAAGTTCGAGCAGGACGGCGTGGAATATAACGACAATACCGTGGTTATCGTGCTGAATCTTGAGAAGCGCGTGGTGGGGATCGTGGTTGACGGCGTATCCGACGTACTGTCGCTGACTGCCGACCAGATTCGTCCTGCCCCGGAGTTTGCCGTGACGCTGTCTACCGAATACCTGACCGGCCTGGGCGCGCTGGGCGAACGTATGCTGATTCTGGTGAACATCGAGAAGCTGCTGAACAGCGAAGAGATGGAACTGCTGGATTCTGCGGTTGCTTAATCGAATCGATTAGAAAAAAGGGGCTACCGGCAGGTAGCCCCTTTTTTTATGCCTTAACTTCTGCCACCGGCACGCTGCCGGTTTCTTCCAGCATACCTTCGTTTTTGGACAGCATCGCGGTAGCCACGCCGTTGCCCAGCACGTTAATGGCCGAACGGCCCATATCCAGGAAGTGGTCAATACCCATCAGCAGCAGGATCCCCGCCACCGGGATATTGAAGCTTGGGATGGTCGCCGCCAGCACAACCAGCGCGGAGCGCGGTACCCCGGCAATCCCTTTTGACGCCAGCATCAGCGTCAGCATCAGCACGGCAATCTCGGAGAAGGAGAGGTGAATGTTATAAGCCTGGGCAATAAACATCGACGCGAAGGAGCAGTAAACCATCGAGCCGACCAGGTTAAAGGAGTAGCCGATAGGCAGCACGAACGACGCGATGTTACGCGAGCAGCCAAAGCGGGTCAGCTGATCCAGAGTCTTTGGATAAGCGGCCTCAGAGCTGCTGGTGGTGAAAGCGACCAGCACCGGATCTTTAAGCATCGCCAACAGGCGGAAGACGTCGCGCTTCAGCACCATATAACCCACGCTAATCAGCACCACGCAGGTCAGTACGATAGCCACATAGTAGCCGCCGATAAACGACGCGTAGTTCAGCAGAATGCCCAGGCCCTGGGTGGCAATTACCGAAGAGATGGCGGCGAAGATGGCCAACGGCGCAACGTACATAACGTAGCCGGTGACTTTCAGCATGATATGAGAAACCACATCCAGCGCGCTCACCAGCGGTGCGTTAAATTTCTCACCCAGAGAGGCCCCGGCAATGCCGAAGAACATCGAGAACACCACAATCTGCAGGATCTCGTTGTCCGACATCGCGCCAGCAATGCTGGTTGGAATGGTGTGAGAAACAAAGGCTTTCAGCGTCATACCGCTTACGGCAAGGCCGGTTTGTACGGCTTCCGTCGGCACTTCCAGATTCATGCCCGCGCCTGGATGCGCCAGGGTAACGATAAACAGCCCGACCAGAATAGAAAGCACGGAAGAGGAGACGAACCAGACCATCGCCTTACCGCCCACGCGGCCAATGGTGGAGGTTTCGCCGAGCTTCATGATACCGACCGTCAGGGTGCTGAAGACCAGCGGTGCAATCACCATCTTGATCAGTCGCAGGAAGATGTCGGTAAACAGCGTGATGTTGTCGGCATAGCCTTTGATAACGTCTGCGGCGGCGTATTCGTGGATGGCCGCACCGGTGAAGATCCCCGCTATCATGAACAAAATGATGAATAGCGTGAGTTTGTTTGAACTTGCCACTGACTTAGTATCCCGTAGTTGACTGTAGTTAATGTGTGTTTTTTTGTAACTTACTGACCCCTATATAATTATTATTGCCGGGCAGTAAATATGCGGAGCATAAATTGAATCAAACGGCGTCGATATACAACTCTTTTTTATAAATTCTGTAAATTGTTAATTAAGCAGTGCTTAATCATTATTTGTGATGAGTATCACAAACTGACGGATATATTCTTTTCAGTTTGCATCAAGGTATGAGGGGGAAGGGTTAACTCACTGTTTTAATAGCAAATAACTCGTCAATCCGCCGTTTTGCTGAATTTTGCCGCGCGGTTGGTTATTTCCGGGGCTCTAAACTAAATTTCAACTAAGTGCTGACGTAACGTACTGATTTTTTTCTTACCAGTTCGCCTGCCCATGTCGGCAGGGAAGCCGCATTGCCCGGTTGTAAATTGCCTGGTCGTAAAATGTACAAACAGGTGGGGAGGGAACTCCGGAATTATGGGGTGCGATATTGCCCACGGTATTTTACAGGCAGCGAATGAGATTTCAGGGCGAATTATATTACCGGCGAGTTATGGTGTCGGCTGTCACTATTAAAGTGGAAAACAGTTAAAGAGAAAAACAGGGAAAGAGAAAAATCTAACGTTAAATCATCCCGTACCGCTTCGTTGCGTATTCACGAAGCATGATTGAGTCATTTGAATAAGGTTAAGGATATGAATTCAGCCACTGCAGCACGCTTAATTCTCTCTTGTACTGCGTTTGCGGTTATTCCATCGGCTAATGCGGCGGTGGCAAACGGCACATTTCAGGTCCTCATTACTATTCAAAAGTCCTGCGCGGTGACCGCCGGCAGCGGCTCGAATATTAACCTGGGGACGGTTAACGCCAGTGCAGTAAACACTTCGCAAAGCAATACCTTTACCGTTAACTGTTCAAAGACAACGCCTTATTTTATCGGCCTTGCACCTTCCGCCGCGAACGGGGGAACCACCACCGGGTCCGGGGCCATGTCGTCAGTCGCTAACTCCGCGACCAACACCGATAAAGTGCCCTACCAGCTGAACCAAACCTCGGCGACCGGGCCGGTTTGGGGGAACACCGCGACCACCACCGTGGTCGGTAACGGCGTGGCGGGTACCGGGTCGGGCGCCGCGCAGACTTATACCGTCTATGCGACGGCGGCGAGCGCGAACTTCACGCCAGACAGCTATGCGGATACGGTTACCGTCAACGTTAACTACTGATTTCAGGACAGCGGATGAAATTGAAATTAGGTGGACGCTCCGCCTGTGCGTGCCTGTGGCTGGCGCTGGCGGCGGGGGGGCATGCGTTAGCCGGTGGCCTGCAAATATCACCGGTTAACCTGACGTTAAGGGCGGCACAAAATGCAGATGGGATCTGGCTGAGTAATGAAGGAGATGCGCCGCTTAACGCGCAGGTGCGAGTTTTCAACTGGCAGCAAAGCGGCTATGCCGACAAGCTGTCAACGTCTCAGGGGCTGGTTATTAGCCCGCCAATCGTGACGCTGCCAGCGGGGGAGCGTCAGCTGATCAGGGTTATCCGTACCGGGCCTGCCGCCAACCAGGTGGAACAGGCGTACCGCTTGTTTATCGATGAGCTTCCGCCGGCCAAACTGCAGCGGAATAAAATTCAGTTTGTGATGCGCTATTCCGTTCCGGTGTTTTTACAGCCCGTTGGGCAGGGGGAAAACTCGGCGAAGCTAAAATGGGCATTAATTAATGTCGAGGGCAAAACGTTTATCGAAGTGAGCAATCAGGGAAACAGCCACGCTCAGCTTTCGGCCATGACGTTTATTTCACCTAATGGTGCGCGAAAAACGATTACTTCAGGTCTGCTAGGTTATGTTCTTCCAGGTTCAACTATGCGGTGGATAATATCTTCATCTGCCGGTGATGCTTACCATAGTGGAAAAGTTGAAGTCGCTATCAATGGTCAAAAAACAGAACAAGATCTATGACTGGCCATATTCTTTGGTAAAAATTATATTGCTTAATGGTTTATTTTTCTCAGGCATAACGGCAGCACAAGATACTAATAATGACTTACCTCAGAATGCGGTCAAAAATGACACAGCTCAGCCTGTAGGCGTTGATTTATATCTCGACACGACGGTGAATGGTAATCCCGTGGGTCTGGTTCATCTTGGTTACGCTAACGGCAAATTATACGGCGACGCAATGGCCCTGCGTCAGTTGGGATTTCGCCTGCCGGAAAAAGCGCGCCCGCCTTTTTACCTCAATGATATTTCGCAGGTCACGGTTGACTATAACGTTCAGCAGCAAACTTTGGCGCTGAACGCGCCGCTGAGCCTGCTAGATCTGAAAACAACCCAGCTAAACCAGACGGATATGTCCTCTCCGACGGCCTCAAATGCCGTCGGCGCATTGCTGAACTACGATCTCTATGCGGACAGCGGGAAAGAAAGTAACTTCAATTCATTCAGTGAGTTCCGCGCGTTTGGCGCTGCAGGCGTATTCAGTTCGACCCAGCTTACGCGCTATTCCACCGAGCAAAATGACAACCAGTCCTTTAGCCGGCTTGATACCAGCTGGCGCTCTTCGTTTCCCGATAAAATGCTGGCGGTCACCCTCGGTGACACGCTAACCAGTTCGCTTTCCTGGTCCCGTCAGACACGTATCGCCGGGGTAAAGATCGGTACCGATTTTGGCCTTAATCCCAATATGCCCACGACGCCGCTGCCGGCTTTTCTTGGCTCGGCAACGCTGCCGTCGAGCGTTGAGCTATATGTCAATGGGGTGAAATATTATAACGGTGAAGTGCCGGCGGGCAGCTTCCAGTTGAATACGCTGCCAAACATCACCGGGGCAGGGAATGCTCAGGTAATGATGACCGATGCGCTGGGCAGAACCAGTGTGCAGAACTTTTCTTTTTATAACGATCAGCTTTTGTTGAGGGAAGGGCTGACCGACTGGTCCCTCGAACTGGGTGTGGTCAGAAAAAACTACGGCTACAGCTCTTTTGACTACGCCAGCGAGCCGGCGATCGGCGGCACATGGCGGCGTGGCTTCAGCAACAGCCTGACCGCCGGTGGTCATTTCGAAACCAGCGACAGCCTGGTGAACGGCGGGATAAGCAGCGACTGGATCCCCGCCAGCCAGGCCGGAACAATTTCAACGGCGCTCGCCGCCAGCTCGGACTCCGGGGAGAATGGCTATTTATACGGCCTTGGCTACCGCTGGTCCGGGGGGCGTTTCAACTTTAGCTCCAGCGCCACGGCCACCTCCGGAGATTATCGCGACGTTGCCACTCGTTATGGTTCCGCGCCGCCCGCGTTCAGCGGCAGCGCGGTGGTGGGGTATAACTTTGGCGTTGGCGGGAACCTCAGTATGAGCTATCTGCAGTTTCGCTACCCGGACCAAAGCGCAATTCGCTATGCCAACGCCAGCTGGTTTAAATCCATTTCCGAAAACGTCTCCCTCAGCGCCAGCTTTAACCAGAACATCGACGACAGCCGCGACCGCAGCGTTTACCTGATGGTGACCGTCAGTACCCAGAACAACCTTACCGCAGGCGCAACGGTTCAGCGCACGGGCGACAAGATGGGGTACCAGCTCAACGCCAGCAAGACGCCGCCGTCTGAAGGCGGGGTGGGCTGGAACGTGGCCGCCAGCCAGCAGAGTTCTCAGCAAAGCGGGCAGGGTGAAGTGGGCTATCTGGGGCGCTACGGCCGAGTGTATAGCGGCTTCCGCAGCATTCCTGATAATAATTACGGTTATGCGGGCGCTACCGGCTCGCTGGTGATGATGGGCGGCGGTGTGTTTGCCGCACGCGAGATCAATAACGGTTTTGCGGTGGTGTCGACGGACGGTATTCCGAACGTGCCGGTGAAGCTGCAGCATAATCTGATCGGCAACAGCGACGGCAACGGTCAGCTGCTGGTGACGCCGCTGAACAGCTACCAAAACAACCTCATCAGCATTGACCCGATGAACCTCCCGGCCAATATGCGGATCCGTAACGTGAGTATGAATGCCACGCCGGCAGACCGCTCCGGGACGCTGGTGAATTTTGACATTAAGCCGGTACGCGCTGCGCAGGTGAGCCTGGTGGATGCCCGGGGAAATGCTATTGCGGAAGGCAGCCCCGTCAGGCTGATGGCGGGCATCGGGCAAGACACCGTGGTCGGGTTTGATGGTCTGGCCTACTTTGACGCGCTTGAGATGCATAACCAGCTAAGAGTGACCACGGAAAACGGCATTTGCCTCGCCGAGTTTGACTACCCCGAGAACCAGAAAAGCGTGCCGAATATCGGCCCGATTGTGTGCCGCTAGCAAGTCTGTGGCCTTTTGATACAGGAGTTATCCGCGTGAGATTAAAACAATTGCTGCTGCTGGCGGTGCTCTTGCTGTCCCCCGGAATTAGCCAGGCGGTGGTTTGCTCGGTGAGCAACGTTCAAACGGTTAACTTTGGTACCGTCAACCCGCTGGCGACAGCTACGCCCAATACGTCGATGACCTTCGATTACAGCTGTTCCAAGCAACTGGGCGATCTGCTGGCCGGGGTGACGCTTTGTTTTAATATTGACGGGGCCGGGGTAGGGAACCACAAAATGTCTTTTGCCGGGCCGCCTGCCAGCACGTTGAGCTATGAGCTTTATCAGGGGACAGTCAGCGGAGGCGCATGGGGAAGTCAGTTCCAGTCGGGGACCACCTATCCGATGATACAGTTAAATTTACTCAACCTGACGCCCGTCACCGGCAGCCTGACGGTCTACGCGCAAATGTCGGTGCCGCAAACCTCCGCCGCGCCGGGCGGTTATCAGGATATTTACACCAGCGGTATGACAACGGTAACGATGAATACCGGCCTGCTGGCGCCACCCGCTGGCTGCGGCACGGGCGTCGCAACAAACTTTCCTTTTAATGTCATCGCAACCGTCAGCAAGCAGTGCAATGTCAGCTATGCCAACAACGTGAGCTTCGGGGCGGTGGCGGCGATGCAAAGCAATCTGGCTTCGAATAACACCATCGGCATTGCCTGTACCAACGGTACACTTTACACCGTGGGTCTTACCCCTTCGAATAACAACACCGGGGGAACAGGGGCGTTAAAAGGCACCGGAGCGAATACCGACCAGGTGCCTTATCAGCTCAGGCAGGCGTCCGGGGCATCCGGTGCCGTGTGGGGGAACACGGCATCAAACTATCGTTCCAGCACGGGGACCGGCATCGCCCAGCAGTATCCGGTCTATGTCACCATCCCGAGCACTAACTATACCCCCGATGATTACGCCGACACGGTGACCATCACCGTAACTTATTGATCGCCGCCACGTCTTGCCCATAGCCGGTTGCTGTAGCGCAACCGGTTAATTTCCCTGTGACTTAACGTAAAGTTCCCGCGCCCTGTGCCGATAACTTTGGGAACAAGTCGTTAAAAGGGCGTCCTATGTTAAAGCGTATTCGCGTTGTCACCATGCTAATGATGGTGCTGGTGGTGTTCGCGCTGCTGCAAATCATTTCCGGTGGAATGTTCTTTAATTCTTTAAAAAACAATAATGACAACTTCAAAGTTTCTCGAGAATTACGGGTTCAGCAGGCCGAGTTAAACCAGGCCTGGATCCTGATGCTGCATACGCGTATCAACCTGAGCCGCTCTGCCGCACGCATGATGATGGACCCGGCGAACAGCCAGAGTGCCGCGAAGACTGACCTGCTGAACAACGCGAAGAAGTCCCTCGCCAGCGCCGCGCAGCACTACAACAGCTTTAAACAGGTCGCTCCGATCTCCCCAGAAATGAACGCCGTGGTGAAAGACATCGACGGTGACTACCAGGCCTATCACCAGGCGCTGGCTGAGCTTATTGGTTACCTGGAAAGCGGCAATATGGACGCCTACTTTGGCCAGTCAACTCAGGGCATGCAAAACGCGCTCGAAAAAGCCTACGACGGCTATCTGGCGCTTAACGACCGCATGTACGAAGCCTCCTACGTAGACAGCCGTGCCGGTTATACCTTCGCCATCTGGCAGCTTGGGATTTTAGCCCTGGCGCTGGCGGCAGTCATTCTGCTGGTCTGGTTCGGCATGCGCCGGATCCTGCTCAAGCCGCTCAACGTGGTGATTGGCCATATTCGCGAAATCGCCGCCGGTAACCTGATGGAAAAAATTAACGTTGAAGGAAAAAACGAGCTAACCCAGCTCGCCTCCAGCGTGCAGCACATGCAGCAGGAGCTGATCGCCACGGTTAGCAGCGTGCGCGAAGGCTCTGACGCTATCTACAGCGGGACCACTGAAATCGCCGCAGGTAACAACGATCTCTCCTCCCGTACCGAGCAGCAGGCGGCATCTCTGGAAGAAACCGCTGCCAGCATGGAGCAGCTGACCGCCACCGTTAAGCAGAACGCCGAGAACGCGCGGCAGGCCTCCCAGCTTGCGCTGAACGCCTCTGAAACCGCGCAGCGCGGCGGCAAGGTCGTGGACGGCGTGGTGAAAACCATGCACGACATTGCCGGTTCTTCGAAAAAAATCGCCGACATTATCAGCGTTATCGACGGCATCGCTTTCCAGACCAATATCCTGGCGCTGAACGCGGCGGTAGAGGCCGCTCGTGCGGGCGAGCAGGGACGTGGTTTTGCGGTGGTGGCCGGTGAGGTTCGTAATTTAGCCAGCCGCAGCGCGCAGGCTGCGAAAGAGATTAAATCACTGATTGAAGATTCCGTTTCACGCGTGGACACCGGCTCAGTGCTGGTCGAAAGCGCCGGGGAAACCATGAGCGATATCGTGAACGCCGTTACGCGAGTCACGGACATCATGGGAGAAATCGCCTCAGCGTCAGATGAGCAAAGCAAAGGTATCGACCAGGTCGCCCTTGCCGTTTCTGAAATGGACAGAGTTACGCAGCAGAACGCCTCCCTGGTGGAAGAGTCTGCTGCCGCGGCCGCCGCGCTGGAGGAGCAGGCCAGTCGCCTGACTCAGTCGGTTGCGACGTTCCGTTTGCAAGGGAATGCGGGCAGTAAAAAAACTGCAGCGGCCGCGCCGGTGGCGCAAAGCTCTGTGGTTCACCCCCCGCGTACTCCGGCCAGGGCCGGTGATAACGATAACTGGGAAACTTTCTGATCGGATGAATCGCGGCCAAATGGCCGTCAGAGGAAGCTTTGATGTTAAACCGTATCCGGATCTCGACCACTCTTTTCCTGATTTTGATTGTCTGCGGCGTGCTGCAGATTGGCAGTAATGGTTTGTCTTTCTGGGCTTTTCGTGACGATTTTCAGAACTTCAAGAGCGTCGAGGTGAGCAATCAGCAGCGCGATGCGTTAACGCAAAGTCGTGCCGCTTTACTGCAGGCCAGCAACGCCTTAAACCGGGCGGGTACCCTGACGGCGCTGAGTTATCCACCGGACGATATTAAGCGCCTGATGGCTAACGCCCGCAGCAGCCTGAAGCAGGCGGATATGCTGTTTAACCAGTTCCTCGAAGTTCCGCAGACGGGCGGCGATATCGAGAAATTGATGACGTCGACGAAAGCGAGCTATGCGGCGTTCCGCGACGATCTCCAGCATCAGGCTACGTGGCTTGAGAACAACCAGCTTTCTGATTTTATGAGCGCGCCGGTACAGAAATCGCAGGACGTTTTTGATGCGAACTTCAACGCCTGGCAGCAGAGCATTAACCAGATAGTGTCGACCGCCAGCGGCGACAGCCAGAAAAATTACCATCTCTCTGCGGTGATTTTTACCGTGGTGACGATTGTCGCCGTGGTGCTTTTGCTCGGTTCTCTGGCCTGGTCGCGCAAAATGATCGTTCAGCCGCTGGCGATTGTGCGTAGCCACTTTGACAACATCGCCGCTGGCGATCTGGCGAGGCCGATTTCGGTCTTTGGGCGCAATGAGATCTCGGAGATTTTCGCCAGCCTGAAAAACATGCAGGCCGCGTTAAAAGAGACGGTAAGTCAGGTTCGAAGCGGCACCAGCGCTATGCATACCGGCATTGGTGAGATTGCCGCAGGCAATAACGATTTGTCTGCTCGTACCGAGCAGCAGGCGGCTTCGCTGGCCGAGACTGCCGCCAGCATGGAGCAGCTTACGGCAACCGTGGGGCAGAACGCGGATAATGCGCGCCAGGCGGCTCAACTTTCCCGCAGCGCGGCCAATACCGCGAAGCAGGGTGGGCAGCAGGCGGCTAACGTGGCCAGCACCATGCGCGACATCGCCGGCAGCTCGCAGAAAATCAGCGACATCACCAGCGTTATCGACGGCATTGCATTCCAGACTAACATCCTGGCGCTGAACGCGGCGGTAGAAGCGGCGCGAGCCGGTGAGCAGGGCCGTGGTTTCGCCGTGGTGGCGGGAGAGGTTCGTAATCTTGCCAGCCGCAGCGCGCAGGCGGCAAAAGAGATCAAAGTATTGATTGAAGAGTCCGTTGACCGCGTACAGCAGGGGTCGAAGCTGGTTGATACGGCGGCGACCACGATGGCCGAGATAGTTCGTTCGGTGACGCAGGTGAACGACATTATGGGGGAAATAGCCTCGGCGTCTGATGAACAGCGTCGTGGCATCGAACAGGTCGCCCAGGCGGTAAGCCAGATGGATCAGGTGACACAGCAAAACGCCGCGCTGGTTGAAGAGGCGGCGAGCGCCACCGATGCGCTGGCGGGCCAGGCCGAATATCTCTCCGGCGTGGTGGCCGTATTTAACCTGAGCGGCGCCGAACCTCAGTCCTCCGCCAGTGAGTTTGTCGCTTCCGGAGAATGGGTAACATCTTGAATGGAATGAAGAAGGCGCTATGACATCACCAACGCCCACGGGGCAACAGTCATTAATGCTACAGATGACACAGCGTCTGCCGCTCTCCGACGCGCATTTTCGTCGGATATGCCAGTTGATTTACCAGCGCGCGGGAATCGTGCTGGCCGACCATAAACGGGACATGGTTTACAACCGTCTGGTTCGCCGCCTGCGTCTGCTGGGGCTGGATGATTTTGGCCGTTATTTGGGCATGCTGGAGGCGAACTCCAGTACTGCCGAATGGCAGGCCTTTATTAACTCGCTGACCACTAACCTGACGGCATTTTTCCGCGAAGGGCACCACTTCCCGATCCTTGCGGAACACGCCCGCAAGCGCGGCGGAGATTATAAAGTCTGGAGCGCAGCGGCTTCGACCGGCGAAGAGCCGTATTCCATCGCCATTACGCTTGCCGATGTGCTGGGCGGCGGCGCGGGGCGCTGGAAGGTTTTTGCCAGCGACATAGACACTCAGGTGCTGGAGAAAGCGCAGAGCGGCGTTTACCGCCAGGAAGAGCTGAAAACGCTGTCACCGATGCAGATGCAGCGCTATTTCATGCGCGGCACGGGCCCGCATGACGGCCTGGTTCGCGTGCGCAGCGAGCTGTCGAGCCATATTGATTTTGCGCCGATCAACCTGCTGGACAAGCAGGCGCCGGTGCCGGGGCCTTTTGACGCCATTTTTTGTCGCAATGTGATGATTTATTTCGATAAACCAACACAGCAGGCCATTTTGCAGCGCTTTGTTCCGCTGCTGAAGCCCGGTGGATTGCTGTTTGCCGGGCATTCGGAGAACTTCAGTAACCTCAGCCGCGACTTCTGGCTGCGTGGCCAGACGGTCTATGGCCTGAGTAAGGAAAGAACATGACGAAAATACGTGTCTTATCGGTCGATGACTCTGCGCTGATGCGGCAGATAATGACGGAAATTATCAACAGTCATAGCGATATGGAAATGGTTGCTACCGCCCCGGACCCGCTGGTGGCGCGCGATCTGATTAAAAAGTTCAATCCGGACGTGTTAACGCTGGACGTCGAAATGCCGCGCATGGACGGCCTCGACTTCCTGGAAAAGCTGATGCGCCTGCGGCCTATGCCGGTGGTGATGGTCTCTTCCCTCACCGGAAAAGGGTCTGAGGTTACGTTGCGGGCGCTGGAGCTGGGCGCGATCGACTTCGTGACCAAGCCGCAGCTCGGCATCCGCGAAGGGATGCTGGCCTACAGCGAAATGATTGCCGAGAAAGTGCGTACCGCCGCCAGGGCTAAGATTGCCGCTCATGCACCGACCGCCGTGCCTGCGACCCTGAAGGCCGGGCCGCTGCTGAGCTCTGAGAAATTGATTGCCATTGGTGCCTCAACCGGAGGCACCGAGGCGATTCGTCACGTGCTGCAGCCGCTGCCGCTTTCCAGTCCGGCGCTGCTGATAACCCAGCATATGCCGCCTGGTTTTACCCGGTCGTTTGCCGAGCGCCTGAATAAGCTCTGTCAGATAAGTGTGAAAGAGGCGGAAGACGGCGAACGCGTGCTGCCGGGCCATGCTTATATCGCTCCGGGCGATAAGCACATGGAGCTGGCGCGTAGCGGCGCGAACTATCAAATCAAATTACATGACGGCCCACCCGTGAACCGGCATCGCCCGGCCGTGGATGTGCTGTTCCATTCGGTGGCGAAACACGCGGGGCGAAACGCCGTGGGCGTGATCCTCACCGGAATGGGTAATGACGGTGCCGCCGGGATGCTGGCGATGCACCAGGCAGGGGCGTGGACCATCGCCCAAAACGAAGCAAGTTGTGTGGTGTTCGGCATGCCGCGTGAGGCCATCAATTCCGGTGGCGTCAGCGAAGTGGTCGATTTAAGCCAGGTAAGCCAGCAGATGCTGGCGAAAATTAGTGCCGGACAGGCAATACGTATTTAACTGAAGGAGCCCGGATTTTATGGCGGACAAAGAACTTAAGTTTCTGGTCGTAGACGACTTTTCAACCATGCGCCGCATCGTGCGTAACCTGCTTAAAGAGCTGGGTTTTAATAACGTTGAAGAGGCTGAAGACGGCGTAGACGCGCTGAACAAACTGCAGGCAGGCGGATTTGGTTTTGTGATTTCTGACTGGAACATGCCGAACATGGACGGTCTGGAACTGCTGAAAACCATTCGTGCCGATGGTGCGATGTCAGCCATGCCGGTGCTGATGGTGACGGCGGAAGCCAAAAAAGAAAACATCATCGCGGCAGCACAGGCCGGGGCGAGCGGCTACGTGGTGAAGCCATTCACCGCGGCGACGCTGGAAGAGAAACTGGGCAAAATTTTCGAAAAGCTCGGCATGTAAGGAGGCGCAAATGCACTCATCAACAAACCCGGCAACAGAGATACACGAGCATTCACCGACCGATATTATCGCACGTATCGGCAGCCTGACCCGCATGCTGCGCGACAGCCTGCGTGAACTGGGGCTCGACCAGGCTATTGCCGAAGCGGCTGAAGCTATTCCTGACGCCCGTGATCGCCTGGACTATGTAGTGCAGATGACCGCCCAGGCCGCGGAACGCGCCCTGAACTGCGTGGAGCTGTCCCAGCCTCATCAGAATCAGCTGGAAAGCGAAGCCAAAGCGCTGAGCGGCCGCTGGGATGCATGGTTTGAAAATCCAATCGAGCTGAAAGACGCCCGTGAACTGGTGACCGATACCCGCAGCTACCTGTCTGGCGTGCCGGAGCACACCAGCTTCACCAACGCCCAGCTGCTGGAAATCATGATGGCGCAGGATTTCCAGGACCTTACCGGTCAGGTTATCAAGCGCATGATGGACGTTATCCAGGAGATTGAACGCCAGCTGTTGATGGTGCTGCTGGAAAATATGCCGGAGCCGGACGCTCGCGCTAAGCGCGTGAACGAAGGCTTGCTGAACGGCCCGCAGCTTGATGCTACCGCCGCCGGCGTAGTGGCAAGCCAGGACCAGGTTGACGATTTGCTCGACAGCTTAGGGTTCTAATTTATTAGCCACTCTGTCATGGGCAGAGTGGCTATTATTTTTTTTTAGATGGTGCTGTTTCAGCGTAAATGCATTTTGATAATTAAAGCACGAAAGATCATTGTGAAGATTTAATACATATTCTTTTTCTATTGTCTGTTCTTCATAGTGTGCTTGTTCATATTCAATAATTTCATTGATGTCACTTCCCTGCAGCTTTTGATGTAAAAAATCACAAAGTTTAGGTCCCAGGCTTACGACATCTTTAATGTATATCGTTCTCAGTATTTTAACCATTGAACCAATCGTGTTTGGATTGTCAGTTAAAACAACATCAAGATGACGGTTCATTAGATTGTTAAGATAATCATCTTCAGCAATGATTTCATTTTTAGTAACGTCATAAATAATAGCATCCCAGGACATTAATGTTGTTTTTAATAGGCTGTTAACGTCTTTAAGTGAAATATGTTTGTTTTTAAATGCCCATGTATCTTCGAGACACCAGATATCGAAATCATGCTGGGAGAAATGGAAGCGAAAGCCACCAAATTTATTCTCAATTGGATTGGTTATGCCTATATGAAACAGCGTGTTTTGTAGCGCCTGTCGCGACCCCTCATAAACCAGGTCAATGTCTGAAGAAAAACCCTCTGTCCCGTAAAGACCAAGATCGCGGATCATGCCGCCAAAAATGTAGACATGAGCATGTTCAGCCAGCGAATGAATGAGCTCGCTGGCGATTTGATTACTTGCTGCGTCTGACGTGAAGTAGTTTTTTACACGCTGACGCAGGAGTCCGTTACTGTTGACGATGTTCATACTCATACAGCGATTTTAGCTCATCATGCAGGGCAATCAAATAGCTATCGGTCATGCCTGAGATGGCATCTGCCAGAAGCTGAGCTTCTCTGTAGAGTCGTGGTAGAGGGTTTGAATCATCTTTTTGTTCAAAAATTCTTCGATAATTTTCTGAGATCCGCCCATATGCATATTTTCCGAACGGGGTCGAAGAAGCAAATTCCTCCCTTGGCGGTAGATCATTGTTAGGGGATGTTTGTTCTTTCTCTCTTTCTTCATCGGTTTTGTGTCCATGAATGCCTATCCATAGCATGCTCATCAGGCCTTTAATGTAGTTTGAACCTTTCAGTTCGAGTTTGAGCACGCTGGGATGTCGATAACCGCGAGTTTGATCGAACTTTTTTAAAGCTTTACATAAGTTCTTTCCTTTACTTATGGATATTAAGTTAGCGATATTGCAGTCGTTGGAAAGAAACTTATCTTTGTTCGAAGTAAACGCATCAACAGCGGCGGTGACCAATTTATAAATAGCCCTTACTCTGAACATTTGCATACTAGTATCATTCAGTTCTGAAGGAGATAGTTTTAATTTTTTGTCGGAGAATGATTTGTTTTTCTCTTTGCTATAGTGAATGACGTCGGAAATAATATCATTTTCAGGGTCAGGATTTTCCGCATCCCAACAGGCAAGGAAATCCATTAAGTCATGAAACGATGCCAGTCCTTTTTTGACGATATCTTCCGCATCCAGAATGGAATAAGCGATATCATCACAGGCCTCCATGATATAGGTGAAAGGATGACGAATACCTTCTTGTAATCCTGTCTCTTCCCAGACATCCTTGACGATATTCTCTTCAGAATAGAAATAGCCGTGTTTTTTCCAGATTTCTTTGTCAGCAGAATAACTTGAACGAGGATATTTGATTAATGATGCAAGCGTTGCGTAGGTTAGATTTAGACCGTAAGTGTCATTCAAAACCTGTAATTTTGTCACTAATCTGAATGTTTGAGCGTTCCCATCAAATAATCGGAAGTCATCATAAAACGGAGCATTGACCTTCTCTTCCTTGCCAATCATCCCGGTAAACCATTCCTGCATAGCTGTTTCACCCTGGTGACCAAAGGGCGGATTACCAAGGTCGTGGGCCAGGCCGATGGCGGCAAGTAGGGCAGGCACGTCCCGCTGAATCTGGTATGAAGCAGGTAAATCATCAAATACCTGTTCATGAAATTCAAAAGCCAGTCGAACACCAATACTGCGAGCGAGATTGGCCACTTCGTGGGAATGAGTCAGTCGTGTGCGGACGCTGTCGTTCTGATCCAGAGGGAAGACTTGAGTTTTATCTGCAAGCCTTCGGGTTGGGGCCGCAAAAAGAATGCGGTCATAATCCCGTTCAATTTCTTGACGCCCCCCAGAGGTGTTGGAAACCGAGCTATTTTTAGTTGTGTTCTGTTCGTGTTTATCTTTACGTCTTTGGTCATTAAGTAATTCATTCCACTGCATAATATATCCTTTGTATTGGTGTGGTTTTATTGCGTTGAAGATACATGGAAAGAAACCGGCTCGCCATGATGAAATGAAACAGGTTTTTAATTTTCCGGGGCCTCTCCCATTTGCCTTGCAACAAGAATGAAAAACTTCTGTTTGCTTCTGTAACCCCCCTTAACGCCAAAATAAACGTACAAAAACGTTTGTAATTCCTCTATTAGCCCAACCGTGCTCTGGCATGCTGTCCTTGAAATTGCGGCCACGAGATTGTTGCGGTGTCTGAAGATAGCGATCAGGAAAAAACAGAAGCCCCCACGGCCCACCGACTTGAAAAGGCTCGTGAAGAGGGGCAAATCCCGCGTTCCCGAGAACTGACCTCACTGCTGATGCTGCTGGTGGGGTTGTGCATTATCTGGATGGGCGGGGCGTCGCTTGGCAAAATGCTCGGCGCGATGCTGTCTGATGGCCTGCACTTTGACCATAAAATCATCAACGATCCCAGCCTGATTGTGAATCAGATCAGCCATTTGATTAAGCTTGCCGTGATGGCGCTGCTGCCGCTTATCTCCGGATTAGTGATTGTGGCGATAGCCGCGCCGATGCTGCTGGGCGGGGTGAATTTCAGCTCAAAAGCAATTCAGTTTAATCTCGGCAAGCTCAATCCGATTACCGGGATTAAGCGGATGTTTTCCATGCAGACGGCGGCGGAACTGCTGAAGGCAATGCTGAAAGCGACCCTGGTGGGCTGCGTGGCCGGCTGGTATCTGTGGCACAACTGGCCGGCGATGATGCGGCTGATGAGTGAGTCCCCGGTCACCGCGCTGGCAAACGCGCTGAACATGGTGGCGCTTTGTGCCCTGCTGGTCATTCTGGGGCTTATCCCAATGGTGGGGTTCGACGTTTTCTTCCAGATTTACAGCCACATTAAAAAGTTACGCATGACCCGCCAGGATATTCGTGACGAGTACAAACAAAACGAGGGCGACCCGCATATCAAAGGGCGTATTCGTCAGCAGCAGCGGGCGATCGCGCGCCGTCGCATGATGGCCGATGTGCCGAAGGCTGACGTTATCGTGACGAACCCGACCCACTATGCGGTGGCCCTGCAGTACGACGAAAACAAGATGAGTGCGCCGAAGGTGCTGGCCAAAGGAGCCGGGCTGATCGCGCAGCGCATCAAAGAGATTGGTAATGAAAACCGTATCCCAATGCTGGAAGCCCCTCCGCTGGCTCGTGCGCTGTACCGCCATGCGGAAATTGGCCAGCAGATCCCCGGTCAGCTTTACTCCGCCGTGGCGGAAGTGCTGGCCTGGGTCTGGCAGCTACGGCGCTGGCGCATGGCCGGCGGCTTAATTCCGAAGAAACCTGAAAATCTGCCGGTGCCTGAGGCGCTGGACTTTGCAAACGAGAAGGACTCCGATGGCTAATCTGGCTGCGATGTTGCGCCTGCCGGGCAACATGAAATCCGGGCAATGGCAAATTCTTGCCGGCCCGGTACTGATCCTGCTGATTCTGTCGATGATGGTGCTGCCGCTGCCGCCGTTTGTCCTCGATCTGCTGTTTACCTTTAACATCGCGCTGTCGATCATGGTGCTGCTGGTGGCGATGTTCACCCAGCGCACGCTGGACTTCGCGGCGTTCCCGACCATTCTGCTGTTTACCACGTTGCTGCGCCTGGCGCTGAACGTGGCTTCTACCCGTATCATCCTGCTTGAAGGGCATACCGGTGCCGCGGCGGCGGGTAAAGTGGTTGAGGCCTTTGGCCACTTCCTGGTCGGCGGTAACTTCGCCATCGGTATCGTGGTGTTTATCATCCTCGTTATCATCAACTTTATGGTTATCACCAAGGGTGCGGGACGTATCGCTGAAGTCGGGGCGCGTTTTGTGCTGGACGGGATGCCGGGTAAACAGATGGCCATCGATGCCGACCTGAACGCCGGGATCATTGGCGAAGAGGAGGCGAAAAAGCGCCGTTCGGAAGTGACCCAGGAAGCGGACTTCTACGGCTCTATGGACGGGGCAAGTAAGTTCGTGCGCGGCGACGCCGTGGCCGGGCTTATAATCATGGTGATTAACGTGGTCGGCGGGCTGATGGTCGGCGTTATCCAGCACGATATGGCGATGGGCGCAGCGGCACAAAGCTATACGCTGCTGACCATCGGTGACGGCCTTGTCGCCCAGATCCCCGCCCTGGTTATCTCCACGGCGGCGGGCGTTATCGTAACTCGCGTGGCGACCGATCAGGACGTTGGCGAACAGATGGTCACCCAACTGTTCAATAACCCACGCGTGATGCTGTTAGCCGCGGGCGTTCTGGGGCTGCTCGGCATGGTGCCGGGGATGCCTAACTTCGTCTTCCTGCTGTTTACCGCCGCGCTGCTGGGCTTAGCCTGGTGGATGCGTGGCCGCCAGATGGCCGCGCCGGAAGCGCCGCAGCCGGTTAAAATGCCGGAAAATACTCAGGCGGTGGAAGCGACCTGGAATGACGTTCAGCTGGAAGATCCGCTGGGGATGGAAGTGGGCTACCGCCTGATCCCGATGGTTGATTTCCAGCAGGACGGCGAGCTGCTCGGGCGTATCCGCAGTATCCGTAAAAAATTCGCTCAGGAGATGGGGTTCCTGCCGCCGGTGGTGCATATTCGCGACAATATGGACCTGCCGCCCGCGCGCTATCGTATTCTGATGAAGGGCGTTGAAATCGGCAGCGGGGATGCCTATCCGGGCCGCTGGCTGGCGATTAACCCCGGCACCGCCGCGGGGACGTTGCCGGGCGAGGCGACTATCGATCCGGCCTTTGGCCTGGCCGCTATCTGGATTGAAAGTGCGCTGAAAGAGCAGGCGCAGATTCAGGGCTTCACCGTGGTTGAAGCGAGTACCGTGGTGGCAACGCACCTGAACCATCTTATCGGGCAGTTTGCGCCGGAGCTGTTTGGCCGTCAGGAAGCGCAGCAGTTGCTTGACCGCGTGACCCAGGAAATGCCTAAGCTGACCGAAGATCTTATCCCGGCAGTGGTGACGCTCACCACGCTGCACAAGGTGCTGCAAAACCTGCTGGAAGAGAAAGTGCCGATTCGTGATATGCGCACGATTCTGGAAACGCTGGCCGAGCATGCGCCTATTCAGAGCGATCCGCATGAATTGACCGCCGTGGTTCGCGTGGCGCTGGGCAGGGCTATCACGCAGCAATGGTTCCCCGGCACCGGCGAAGTGCAGGTTATCGGTCTGGATGCGGCGCTTGAGCGTCTGCTGCTACAGGCGTTGCAGGGCGGTGGCGGTCTTGAGCCGGGGCTGGCCGATCGCCTGCTGGAGCAGACTCAGGATGCCCTGCAGCGCCAGGAGATGCTGGGTGCGCCGCCGGTTCTGTTGGTGAACCACGCGCTGCGTCCGCTGCTGGCGCGTTTCTTACGCAGAACGCTGCCTCAGCTGGTGGTCTTGTCGAGCCTCGAGCTGTCTGACAACCGTAACATCCGTATGACGGCCACAATCGGAGCGAAATAAATAATGAAAGCGTTGCTTTTGATGCTGCTGGTGCCGTTTGGTGCGCTGGCGTTAGGCGAAGGTTCCTGGCAGGACAGCGGTATCGGCGTGACGCTGAGCAACCGTGGCGTGACGGCATCATCCCGCCCGCTGAAGCCGATGCAGCCCGTTACCGGCAAAATGACGCTGATTGCCTGGACCTATGTGCTGGATGGCCCGACGCCTGCCGGACTGGCGGTCAAACTTTGTTCGCCAACCAACTGCACGCCGCTTGAGGGTGATAACGGCACCACGCGCGGCCTGACCAATACCGACGCCAACCAGCCTTTGCGTTTTGTCTGGGAAGTGCCGGGCGGCGGCTCAATGTACCCACCGCTGCGGGTGCGCAGTAATCAGGTTATCGTTAACTACATCCAGTAAAATAAAAAGGCTCATCAAACGATGAGCCTTTTTAGTTCCCGCAGACTGTGGCAGTTACATGCGTTCTACGGTTTCGATCCCCAGGGTATCCAGACCCAGCTTCAGGGTCTTCGCGGTCAGCAGCGCCAGCTTCAGGCGGCTGTTGCGGGTGGCTTCGTCGGCGGCGCTCAGGATTGGGCAGTGCTCATAGAAGCCGGAGAACAGGCCTGCTACATCGTAGAGGTAGGCACACATCACGTGCGGCGTACCGTCGCGAGCAACCACGTTTAGCGTCTCTTCAAACTGTAGCAGGCGAGCGGCCAGCTGGGCTTCACGATCTTCGGCAATCACAACGTTGGCTTTCAGCAGTTCGGCTTCGTCGAGATCTGCCTTACGGAACACGGACAGCACGCGGGTATAGGCGTATTGCATATACGGCGCGGTGTTACCTTCGAAGGCCAGCATGTTGTCCCAGTCGAAGATGTAGTCCGTGGTACGGCTCTTGGACAGGTCGGCGTATTTCACCGCGCCAATACCTACCGCATTCGCCAGTTTTTCCAGCTCGTCCGCAGGCATGTCCGGGTTTTTCGCCGCTACCAGGCCGCGGGCGCGTTCCATGGCTTCATCCAGCAGGTCGGTCAGCTTAACGGTGCCGCCGGAGCGGGTTTTGAACGGCTTGCCGTCTTTGCCCAACATCATGCCGAACATCTGGTGCTCCAGCGTGACGGACTCAGGCACGTAGCCCGCTTTACGCACGATGGTCCACGCCTGCATCAGGTGCTGGTGCTGGCGGGAGTCGATGAAGTACAGCACGCGGTCGGCATGCAGGGTTTCGTAGCGATATTTCGCACAGGCGATATCGGTGGTGGTGTAGAGATAACCGCCGTCTTTCTTCTGGATGATAACGCCCATCGGATCGCCGTCTTTGTTCTTGTACTCGTCAAGGAACACCACGGTCGCGCCTTCGCTTTCTACCGCCAGACCTTTCTCTTTCAGGTCAGCAACGATGCCGGGCAGCATTGGGTTGTAGAGGCTTTCGCCCATGACGTCATCGCGGGTCAGCGTCACGTTGAGGCGCTGGTAGGTTTTCTGGTTCTGCGTCATGGTGATGTCGACCAGCTTGCGCCACATCTCACGACAGTATTCATCGCCGCCCTGCAGCTTAACCACATAGCCGCGTGCACGCTCGGCAAAGGCTTCGTCTTCGTCGTAGTGCTTTTTGGCGGCGCGATAAAACTCTTCGAGGTCGGCCAGCGCCATTTCGCCCGCGTTTTCCTGCTGCTGTTTTTCCAGGAACGCGATGAGCATGCCGAACTGAGTACCCCAGTCACCGACGTGGTTCGCGCGGATCACCTTGTGGCCCAGGAATTCGAAAGTACGCACGGCGGCATCGCCGATGATGGTGGAGCGGATATGGCCCACGTGCATCTCTTTGGCAACGTTCGGCGCGGAATAGTCCACCACGATAGTTTGCGGTTTAGACACGCTAACGCCCACGCGGTCAGACGCCACAGCCTCATCGACGTTTTTAGCCAGAAATGCCGGGTCGAGGAAAATATTGATAAAGCCTGGGCCTGCAATTTCAACTTTGCTGGCGATCCCGGTCAGATCGAGGTTGGCGATGACCTTCTCTGCGACCTGTCGTGGCGGCATGCCCAGCGTTTTAGCAACGGACATCACGCCATTGGCCTGATAGTCGCCGAACTGGACTTTTGCCGACTGACGAACCTGCGGCTCGCAGTCCGCTGGTGCGCCTGCAGCAATCAGCGCCTGGCTGACTTTTTCTGAGAGAAGAGACTGAATATTCACCGGGATACCTTACAATTTGTACTGGGCCGCCGCATCAAGGGCAGCCTGAAAATGAGGAACGAAACAGGGCGTGAGTATAACGTTATTTGCGGCCTGGCGTCAGCAAAAGCCTCGCTCACGGGGCGCGCAATTATTATTAACGGCGTAATGAATAACCATTCATCTTATTTTGGCCCCGGCGGGGAGTTGGCTCGCCCCCAGGAACAGGGTAGATTACGCGCTTTCTGAAAAAGAGGATGGCGGCATGGCAAACTGGCAGGCGGTAGATGAACTGCATGATATTTCGGCAGATCTGCCGAGATTTACGAAAGCGTTAACAGAACTTGCCACCCGGCTCGGGCTGGATATTGCGCCGCTTGATGCCGATCACATTTCTTTGCGCTGCCATCAGAACGCGACCGCCGACCGCTGGCGTGCGGGGCTGGAAAAATGCGGCGCCTTACTGAGTGAAAATGTGATTAACGGTCGCCCGATTTGCTTATTCAAGCTGGATGAGCCGGTGTGCGTAGAACACTGGCGGTTTACGGTGGTGGAGCTGCCCTGGCCGGGCGAGAAGCGTTACCCGCACGAAGGCTGGGAGCATATTGAAATTGTGCTGCCGGGCGAGCCGGAAACGCTCAACGCACGGGCGCTGGATTTGTTGTCCGACGCCGGGCTGCGTGAAACGGGGATTTCGGTGAAAACCAGCTCGCCAAAAGGTGAACGCGAAAGGTTGCCTAACCCAACGCTTGCGGTTACCGACGGTAAAGTCACTATTAAATTCCACCCCTGGAGCATCGAGCAGATCGTCGCCAGCGAACGGGCCGACTGATTAACATTGCTTCACCGCGTTTGCAGGCGGCGGATCGCTTCATCAGGCAGCGCCGCCGTACCGCCAAAATTTATTCCATTTCGCGCTGTCGCTGTGACGTCCGTCGATCCCTTCATCAAAATTGAATGTCATAGTACGCTACCTTTTTGTGAACCTGTTTTCAGATGTTCATCGAGGTACAGGGACACAACCGGCGAACTGCAGGTTTTTTTAGGAGTAATCAATGGCTTTGCTTGAAATATGCTGTTATGGAATAGATTGTGCTGTCACTGCAGAACAAGCCGGCGCGGACAGAATTGAACTCTGCTCTGCGCCTAAAGAAGGAGGGCTGACGCCTTCCGCCGGCGTGCTTCGGCAGGTCAGACAAAAGGTGTCGATTCCCGTGCACCCGATTATTCGTCCGCGCGGCGGTGATTTTTGCTACACCGACGGTGAATTTGCCACCATGCTGGAAGATATCGCCTTCGTGCGCGAACTAGGCTTTCCGGGGCTGGTGATCGGGATGCTTGATGAGGACGGCAATATCGATCTACCGCGAATGGAGCAGGTGATGCAGGCCGCGGAAGGGATGGCCGTGACGTTCCACCGCGCTTTTGATATGTGTCATCATCCGCTGCAGGCGTTCGAGCAGTTGGCGGCGCTGGGCGTGGCGAGAATACTGACTTCCGGGCAGCAGCAAACGGCTGAAACGGGAATCTCACTTCTTCGGGAACTAAAACAGCATTCCCGTGCTCCAATCATTATGGCTGGCGCAGGCGTGCGTCTGAGCAACGTAAGCAAGTTTGTTGCAAACGGCATTGAAGAGCTTCACAGCTCCGCCGGGCGCTCGGTTCCTTCGCCGATGCGCTATCGCAAAGCAGGCGTGTCGATGAGCGCCGATGCCGAAGCCGATGAGTTTAATCGCTACTGCGTGGATGCAGACGTAGTGGCGGCAATGAAAAACGCGCTGTCGGTGACGAGCCCGTCGCGCTGAAAAGATTTTTACCGCGCATCATGTCGCCCAATATGATGCTTGCTCGTACCAGGCCCCGGCGGATTGCTGGGGCTTTTTTTATTTTGTAACCGGGGAAGCGTTGTGTAACTGGTTCTGCACTTTTTGCACACATTGTTTAACATCGTTTGCCAGTCACTTACGTTACAAAACACCCCATTGTGAATAATCCTCTCCGACAACTATCAATGTTAGAGGGAATTAAAATGAAAAAAATAACTGCAACTGTAATCCTGGCTCTGTCATCCGTCTTTGCTTCTGCCGCTTTTGCTGCACCACTGCCTCAGGTGCTTAACGGCAGCGCGGTGGGTGAGGAGCAAATTGGCGTAGTGTCCATTCGCGGCGTGTCAGGCAGCACCGATGACGCCATCAACCAGCTTCAGGTAAAAGCCGAGAAAATTGGCGGCAGCAAAATTAACATTACCGGCCTTGGCACACCGGGTGACTCCAGCCTGTGGAGCGGTACCGCGCAGGTTTATCGCTAAGTGATAGCGAAGATAAAAAACCCGGCACTCAGCGCCGGGTTTTTTATTCGAGGATTATGGCTTGCGAGCCACCAAAACGGCACGCAGCGGGGCAGGGTAGCCTTCTATGGTTTTGCTGCTGTCGTTAGGATCAAGGAAATCGCCCAGTGATTCGGTGGTCATCCACGACGTCCGGCGCTGCTCTTCCTGGGTGGTGAGGCAGTGATCGACAATCTTAACGTCGACAAAACCACATTTCTCCAGCCAGTTTTTCAGCGCCAGCGCGGACGGAATGTAGTACACGTTACGCATCTGCGCATAGCGCTCACCGGGCACCAGCACGGTATTTTCATCCCCTTCCACAACCAGCGTTTCCAGCACCAGCTCACCTTCCTTGACCAGCTGATTCTTCAACTGCCAGAGATGGTCCAGCGGCGAACGACGGTGATAAAGCACGCCCATCGAGAATACGGTATCGAAGGCGTTAAGCTCCGGAAGCTGCTCTATGCCCAGCGGCAGAACGTGGGCGCGCTGATCGTTACCCAACAGCTTGCGTACTGCTTCGAACTGGCAAATAAACAGCTGCATCGGATCGATGCCAACCGCAAGCTGTGCGCCAGCGCCAATCATCCGCCACAGGTGATAGCCGCTGCCGCAGCCGACGTCAAGAATGGTGCGTCCGGCAAGTGGAGAGATGTGCGGCAGCACGCGATCCCACTTAAGATCCGAGCGCCATTCGGTATCGATGTCTACGCCATAGAGCGAATATGGCCCTTTACGCCACGGCATCAGGTTACGCAGCAGCTTTTCAATGCCCAACTGCTGGCCTTCGCTCAGCGGCGCAGCCGCCTCGGCCGTCACGCTGTGCAGCAGGTCGAGGCGGTGCGGGGTCATTTCCGGCAGGTAATTCACCGTGTTGTACCAGTGCTTAAACTGGCCGTGCAGGGATTCGCGCTGCCAGCTGGCAATCTGCGCAGGCAGCGTTTCCAGCCACGGGGCCAGGTGGTTTTTGGCGATCAGCTGATAAAAATTACCGAAATCAATCATGCGGTTTCTCCGGATTTGACGGCCACCAGAGAGCCAAAGTTGAAGCACTGGAACCACAGCTCGGCGTGCGCAAAGCCCGCCTGTTTAAGGCGTTTTTTATGGGTTTCAACCGAGTCGGTCAGCATCACGTTTTCCAGCATGCTGCGCTTCTGGCTGATTTCAAGTTCGCTGTAACCGTTTGCACGCTTGAAGTCGTGGTGCATGTTAAACAGCAGCTCGCCGACTTCGGCGTCTTCAAAGCTGAATTTTTCCGAAAGCACCAGCGCGCCGCCCGGCTTCAGGCCCTGCCAGATTTTATTCAGCAGCAGTTGACGATCGTCGGGCTCAAGGAATTGCAGCGTGAAGTTCAGCACCACCATTGAGGCATTTTCAATGCTGATATGACGAATATCGCCTTCGATGACCTCAACCGGGGTCTGCGCCTTAAACGCATCCAGATGGCGGCGGCAGCGCTCGACCATTGCCGGAGAGTTATCAACGGCAATGATTTTGCAGCTATCGTGACGGATGTTACGACGCACCGATAACGTTGCCGCACCCAAAGAACAGCCAAGATCGTAAACCTGGCTGTGGGGCTGAACGAAGCGCTCCGCCAGCATGCCAATCATGGAGATGATATTGGAGTAACCGGGCACCGAGCGCTGGATCATATCGGGGAACACTTCGGCCACCCGTTCATCAAAGGTCCAGTCGCCCAGTTTGGCTATTGGGGCGGAAAACAGCGTATCGCGGTCAGACATAACGTTAAATCCGGAAATTCGAAAGGGGCGTATTTTGCGTTAATGGAGCGAGAAAACCAACTCCCACGGCATATACCATAAGTTAGCCAGCACCATCAGCAGCAGCGTACACCAGGTAGCGCCCATGCCGGAACGACGCCAGCGGATCAGTCGGTGATGGTATCCGTAGTAGTGCAGCAGGCGTCCGGCCAGCAGCATAAGACCGCAAATATGCACCATCCAGGTTTCGGCGCCGTCCATCTCCATCAGTAATAAAAGCAGGAGGGCGATAGGAATATATTCGACGGCATTGCCGTGAATACGTATCGCACTTTGGAGTTCGCTAAAGCCGCCGTCGCCGTAGGAAACGCGGTACTGCATGCGCAGGCGAACGACGTCGAATGAAAACTTAATTAACAGCAGAGCAGCCAGCACCGCATAAAGCGCGCTTACCATATGAACTCCATGTCGAAACAGTTACGGCCCACGCTATGATAGCTCGCAACCGGAGTGCTGTCGCTAGTGGTCAGAAAAGTGTGGCCTGCTGAGGGATTGCTGGTGCGGGGCCTAATTCAGGGAATGCCTGCTGCAGCGCGGGCCATAGCGTATGGACCAGCTCTGGTGCCTGGGCAATGTCCGGCGTATGAAGAAACAGATAGGGCGTGGTTTTCGTTGCCCATTCAGGCAGTTTTTTTAACCAGACGTCGAATAGCGCGGCGTTTTGCGCCATGTTATCGCTGCCGATAAAGCGCACTAGCGGGTTTGAAGCGGTCACGATGGCATGCACCGGGACTTTAGGCTTTTTACGCTGGGCCTCCCGCACCGCTTCGTTATGCGGCACGGCGCTATGAATAGGGCGGCTATCGAGAATAGCGCGGTTTACCTGACGTTCGTGCAGCCCGCGATTCAGCGCCTGCTCATCTGCCCCTTTGTTGAAAAAGGCCGGATGGCGCACTTCAACGCCATAGCTAAACCCGGCGGGTAAAGAGTCCAGAAAATGCCACAAAGCGGGAAGGTCGCCTGGCCCAAACGCTGCCGGTAGCTGAAGCCAGTATTGCCCGATGCGGCCAGCCAGCGGCGACATGCGGTCAAAAAACTCGGCGGTAAGATCGCCGCAGTTTCGCAGGGCAGCGTTATGGGAAATGGTGGCGGGAAATTTAAAACAGAAGCGAAAACTGTCGCCTGTCATCTCCCGCCAGCGCTGTACGGTTTCTGCTTTTGGCAGCGCGTACAGCGTGGTATTGCCTTCCACACAGTTAAAATGGCGGGCGTAATCTTCAAGCGAAGTGATGCCGAGCCGGTTCCATTTGGGGTGCTGCCATTGTGGAAGGCCTAGATAAATCATAGCGAGGCGATTATCTCATCGGTGCTGCGGACGCGGGCGATGCGCGGGAAGATAAACTTCAGGCTATGGTTATGCTGCTCGGCGCTGGACGCGCTGCAGGCGTCCTCCGCCAGAACCAGTGAGAAGCCCATTTCCCAGGCGTTGCGTGCGGTAGACTCGACGCCAATGTTGGTTGAAATACCGCACAGGACAATGGTGTCGATGCCGCGACGGCGCAGCTGTAACTCCAGATCGGTGCCGTAAAACGCGCCCCACTGGCGTTTAGTGACTTCGATGTCGCTGTCCTGTTTACCCAGCGCAGTAGGGTAGTTCCACCAGTTTTCTGGCAGGGTATGGCCCGGAGGTGCCGCATCAACCGGCTGTTTCAGGGCTTCGGCGTAGTCGGCTGACCAGCCTACTCGCACCATCACTACCGGTGAACCGTTGGCCCGGAATTTCTCCGCCAGGCGTGCTGCGCGTGCCACGACGTCATTGGCGCCGTGCGGACCGCCGGCAAACGGCAGAATGCCGTCCTGCAGGTCAATCACCACCAGGGCAGTACGAGATGCGTTGAGTTCTGTCATTGTGACTCCGGTAAAATGGGGGTTAAGGGTCAATACCTTACGCTGGAAGCCAGGTTGCTGAGTTTACAAATTTTGTTAATTTTTGTGAGAATCTGCAATACCGGCGCTGCGATTCGCGCCAGTCGGCGGTTTCGGGGTTATCGCCAGCCATTATTTCCAGTATAATAGCCCCCTTTTTTCATCCAGTTGTGACAGTCGAAATAGCTGCCACCAAAGCGCCTGCCGTCGCAGGTGGCGGGTCGCGTGCAGCTGATTAAGGGATATCTCATGCGTACAGTATATTGCGGGCAGCTCAATCAATCCCATGTGGGACAGCAAGTAACGCTTAGTGGGTGGGTTAATCGTCGCCGTGACCTCGGTAGCCTTATCTTTATTGATATGCGCGATCGTGAAGGCGTCGTGCAGGTGTTTTTCGACCCTGACCGTCAGGAAGCGTTCCAGCTCGCCTCTGAACTGCGTAATGAGTTCTGTATTCAGATTGTGGGCACCGTGCGTGCTCGCGACGAGCGCAACGTGAACAAAGATATGGCCACCGGTGAAGTAGAAGTGTTCGCCACCGAACTGACCATCATTAACCGCTCCGACGTGCTGCCGCTGGACTCCAATCACGTTAATACCGAAGAAGCGCGCCTGAAGTATCGCTACCTGGATCTTCGTCGCCCGGAAATGGCCCAGCGCCTGAAAACCCGCGCTAAAGTGACGAGCTTTGTCCGTCGCTTTATGGACGACCACGGTTTCCTTGACATTGAAACCCCGATGCTGACCAAAGCCACGCCTGAAGGCGCACGTGACTATCTGGTGCCTTCCCGCGTACACAAAGGCAAATTCTACGCGCTGCCTCAGTCTCCTCAGCTGTTCAAACAGCTGCTGATGATGTCCGGCTTTGACCGCTACTATCAGATTGTTAAATGCTTCCGCGACGAAGATCTGCGCGCTGACCGTCAGCCAGAATTTACCCAGATCGACGTAGAAACTTCCTTCATGACCGCGCCGCAGGTGCGTGAAGTGATGGAAGACCTGGTGCGTAAACTGTGGATCGACATCATCAACGTTGACCTGGGCGACTTCCCGGTGATGACCTTCGCCGAAGCCGAGCGTCGCTACGGTTCCGATAAACCAGACCTGCGTAACCCGCTGGAGCTGGTGGACGTGGCCGATCTGGTGAAAGACGTGGAGTTTAAGGTCTTCTCCGGCCCGGCAAACGACGCGAAAGGCCGCGTTGCCGCGCTGCGTGTGCCGGGTGGCGCACAGATCAGCCGTAAACAGATTGACGACTACGGCAAGTTCATTGAAATTTACGGCGCTCGCGGCCTGGCGTACATCAAGGTTAACGAGCGTGCGAAAGGCATCGAAGGAATCACCAGCCCGGTGGCGAAATTCCTGAACGCGGACATCGTGGAAGGTATCCTGGCGCGCACCGGTGCGGCCGATGGCGACATGATCTTCTTCGGCGCGGACAGCAAGAAAGTCGTTGCCGATGCGCTGGGCGCACTGCGTCTGAAAATCGGTAAAGACCTGCAGATTACCGATGAGAAAAAATGGGCGCCGCTGTGGGTGGTTGACTTCCCAATGTTTGAAGATAACGGTGAAGGCGGCCTGACCGCGATGCACCACCCGTTCACCGCGCCGAAAGACATGACGCCGGAAGAACTGGCGGCGCAGCCGGAAACCGCGATTGCCAACGCCTACGATATGGTTATCAACGGCTACGAAGTGGGCGGCGGTTCCGTGCGTATTCACCGTAGCCAGATGCAGCAGACCGTGTTCGGCATTCTGGGCATTAACGAGCAGGAACAGCGCGAGAAGTTCGGCTTCCTGCTGGACGCGCTGAAGTACGGTACGCCGCCGCACGCAGGCCTGGCGTTTGGTCTGGATCGCCTGACCATGCTGCTGACCGGTACCGACAACATCCGTGACGTTATCGCCTTCCCGAAAACCACGGCTGCAGCCTGCCTGATGACCGAAGCACCAAGCTTCGCCAACCCGGCCTCGCTTGCCGAGCTGGGCATTGAAGTCATCAAAAAGGCTGAGAAAAACTGATGCCCTTTAAGCGTCCCGTTTCCGTTCTGGTGGTTATTTTCGCGCAGGATACTAAACGGGTGCTGATGTTACAGCGGCGCGACGATCCTGATTTCTGGCAGTCGGTTACCGGCAGTCTGGAGGAGGGGGAAAGCGCGCTGCATGCCGCTCAGCGTGAAGTAAAGGAAGAGGTCGCTATCGACGTGGTCAGTGAGCCGCTGCCGCTAGTTGACTGCCAGCGCTGCGTGGAGTTTGAGATATTTACTCATTTGCGTCATCGCTATGCGCCGGGGATTACGCGTAATACGGAATCGTGGTTCTGTCTTGCGCTGCCTCATGAACGCCAGATTACTATTACGGAACATCTGGCCTGGAAATGGGTGCCCGCCGAAGAGGCGGCCCTGATGACCAAGTCATGGAGTAACCGGCAGGCGATTGAAGAGTTTGTAATTGATGCCGCCTGATACAGGCGCTTTTGGAGATTGTTATGGCAGGTCATAGTAAGTGGGCCAACACGAAACACCGCAAAGCGGCACAGGATGCCAAGCGCGGTAAGATTTTCACCAAAATTATTCGCGAGCTGGTGACGGCTGCCCGTCTGGGCGGCGGTGACGCTGGGTCTAACCCGCGTCTGCGCGCGGCTATCGATAAAGCGCTGTCTAACAACATGACGCGCGACACCCTGAACCGTGCCATTGCACGAGGCGTGGGTGGCGATGATGACGCGAACATGGAAACCATCATTTATGAAGGTTACGGTCCTGGCGGGTCAGCCGTCATGGTTGAATGCCTGAGCGACAACCGCAACCGTACCGTTGCTGAAGTGCGCCACGCGTTCAACAAATGCGGCGGTAACCTGGGCACCGACGGCTCCGTCGCCTATCTGTTCAGCAAGAAAGGCATTATCTCCTTCGAAGCGGGCGATGAAGACCAGATCATGGAAGCGGCGCTGGAAGCCGGTGCTGAAGACGTTGTGACCTTCGACGACGGCGCAATTGACGTTTACACCGCGTGGGAAGAAATGGGCGCCGTGAGAGATGCTCTGGAAGCGGCCGGCCTGAAGGCTGACAACGCAGAAGTCTCGATGATCCCTTCGACCAAAGCAGACATGGATGCGGATACCGCGCCTAAGCTGATGCGCCTGATCGACATGCTGGAAGACTGCGACGACGTGCAGGAGGTTTACCACAATGGTGAGATCTCCGACGAGGTGGCGGCTCTCCTTTAATACCCGTCATTTTTCAGCCCACAGATGCGTTGGTTCTCCTCGCTTACCCCAGACACGTAGTTTATCTACGCTCCTGGGGATGCGCTGCGTCGCCGCCTTTCTGTGAGCTGAAATCTTTAGGGTATCGTCTCTACCTGATTGAGAGGTTTAATGGCGATTATTCTCGGCATCGACCCGGGGTCACGCGTGACCGGTTATGGCGTTATTCGCCAAACCGGACGGCAGTTAACCTATCTTGGCAGCGGCTGTATCCGAACGCAGGTCGCCGACTTGCCCTCGCGCCTGAAGCTTATCTACGCGGGGGTGAGCGAAATCATTACCCAGTTCCAGCCCGAGTATTTTGCCATTGAGCAGGTATTTATGGCGAAAAACGCGGACTCCGCACTCAAGCTGGGCCAGGCGCGCGGGGCGGCGATTGTTGCCGCGGTGAACGCTGACCTGCCGGTATTTGAGTACGCGGCGCGTCAGGTAAAGCAAACCGTGGTGGGTATTGGCAGCGCGGAGAAAAGCCAGGTGCAGCACATGGTGCGCACGCTGCTTAAGCTCCCGGCCAACCCGCAGGCGGATGCGGCGGATGCACTGGCCATCGCCATTACGCACTGCCACGTCACGCAAAACGCGGCCCAGATGAGCGAATCGCGGCTCAATCTGGCGCGGGGACGATTAAAATAATTAAGGCTGGATATCTATCCAGCCTTTTTTATATCATAGGCTGAATTTTTCGCGCATCAACGCTAATACGCAGGAGCACAATGTGATAGGTCGACTCAGAGGCATCGTTCTGGAAAAGCAGCCCCCGCTGGTATTGCTGGAAACCAACGGCGTAGGCTACGAGGTTTATATGCCAATGACCTGCTTCTACGAGCTGCCGGAAATCGGCAAAGAGGCGGTGGTGTTCACCCAATTTGTGGTGCGTGAAGACGCTCAGCTGCTCTACGGTTTTAACAACAAGCAGGAGCGTACGCTGTTCCGCGAGCTGATTAAAGTCAACGGCGTTGGGCCAAAACTGGCGCTGGCTATTCTTTCAGGCATGTCTGCCCAGCAGTTTGTTAACGCGGTTGAGCGCGAAGAAATAGGCTCCCTCATCAAGCTGCCGGGCGTGGGTAAGAAAACCGCAGAACGCCTGATAGTTGAGATGAAAGACCGCTTCAAAGGTATGCATGGCGACCTGTTTACGCCGGCGGCCGATCTCGTGTTGACCTCCCCGGATAACGGGCAGGCGGACGACGCGGAGCAGGAAGCCGTTGCTGCCCTCGTGTCTCTGGGCTATAAACCACAGGAAGCCAGCCGCATGGTCAGCAAAGTGGGCCGTGCCGGTGCAGACAGTGAAACCCTGATCCGCGAAGCGCTGCGCGCGGCGCTATGAGGTAGAGGATGATTGAAGCAGACCGCCTGGTATCGCCAGGAAATATTACCCCGGACGAGTTAATCGATCGTGCGATCCGCCCTAAGCTGCTCGAAGAGTATGTCGGGCAGCCGCACGTGCGTTCGCAGATGGAAATCTTCATCCAGGCGGCCAAGCTGCGCGGCGACGCGCTCGATCACCTGTTGATTTTCGGGCCTCCGGGGCTGGGGAAAACCACCCTGGCTAACATCGTTGCCAACGAAATGGGCGTTAACCTGCGCACCACGTCCGGCCCGGTGCTGGAAAAAGCCGGGGATTTGGCGGCAATGCTGACCAACCTTGAGCCTCACGACGTGCTGTTTATCGATGAGATTCACCGTCTTTCTCCGGTGGTGGAAGAGGTGCTGTATCCGGCGATGGAAGACTATCAGCTGGATATCATGATTGGCGAAGGCCCGGCTGCGCGTTCGATCAAAATCGATCTGCCGCCGTTTACCCTGATTGGTGCCACCACGCGAGCGGGTTCATTGACCTCGCCCCTGCGCGACCGTTTCGGCATTGTGCAGCGGCTGGAGTTTTATCAGGTTGCCGATCTGCAGCATATCGTCGGGCGCAGCGCCAGCGTGTTGGGGCTGGAGATGAGCGATGAGGGGGCGCTGGAAGTTGCCCGCCGCGCTCGCGGTACGCCTCGTATTGCAAACCGCCTGCTGCGCCGCGTGCGCGACTTTGCCGAAGTGAAACACGACGGCGCGATTACGGCAGAAATAGCGGCGCAGGCGCTGGATATGCTTAACGTCGACAGCGAAGGTTTCGACTACATGGACCGCAAGCTGCTGCTGGCGGTTATCGACAAATTCCTTGGCGGCCCGGTTGGGCTGGACAACCTTGCCGCAGCCATCGGTGAGGAGCGTGAGACGATTGAAGACGTGCTGGAACCGTTCCTGATCCAGCAGGGTTTCCTGCAGCGTACGCCACGCGGGCGTATTGCCACGCCACGCGCCTGGACGCACTTTGGCATTGTGCCACCGGCTCAGCCGTAGCTTTCACCCTAATAAAAAAGGCGCCCTGGGCGCCTTTTTCGTGTCTACATGAAGGTTAAGCCGGCTGTTTCTTTGCCATGCTGAGAATAAACAATACCGCAGCAGCCAGCACAACGGACGGGCCCGCCGGGGTATCGTAAAGTGCGGAGAAAGCGAGCCCACCGGTAACGGCAATCATACCAATAAGGACCGCAAAGCCGGCCATTTGCTCAGGCGTACGCGCGAAACGACGTGCCGTTGCCGCCGGGATAATCAGTAGAGAGGTAATGATCAGCGCCCCGACAAACTTCATTGCGACACCGATGGTTAACGCCGTTACCAGCATCAGCAGCATTTTCACGCGCTGCAGATTCACGCCGTCGACGTGGGCGAGGTCCGGGCTGATGGTCATCGCCAGCAGACTGCGCCACTGCCAAGCCAGTACGCCAAGCACCACGACTACGCCTGCGGCGATGGAGACAATGTCCGGCGGCGTAACTGACAGTAAATCCCCGAACAGGTAGGCCATCAGGTCAACGCGCACGTTCGACATCAGGCTGACCACCACCAGACCGAGCGACAGGGCGCTGTGCGCCATAATGCCGAGCAGGGTATCAATGGCGAGGTGAGGGCGCTTTTCCAGCCATACCAGGCCAACCGCAAGCAGTAAGGTTACCGCGATAACGGCATAGAACGGATTAACGTTAAGCAGCAGGCCAAACGCCACGCCCAGCAGCGAAGCATGTGCCAGCGTGTCGCCGAAGTAGGACATACGGCGCCAGACCACAAACGAACCCAGTGGCCCCGCCGCACAGGCGAGCAAAATCCCGGCCAGCCAGCCGGGTAACAACAATTCAAGCATTACTGTCCATTCCCTCTGCGCAGAACGATGCGACCCTGCAGATCGTGCCGATGATTATGGTGGTGGCGATAAATGCCTAACTGCTCGGCGCCGATTGGGCCAAACATTGAAATAAATTCAGGATGGGTGGAGACCACCTCCGGCGTGCCGGAACAGCAGATGTGGTGGTTCAGGCACAGCACTTCATCGGTTTTCGCCATCACCAGGTGGAGGTCGTGAGAAACCATCAGCACCGCGCAGTTCAGCTCCTGGCGAAGCTGGTCAATCAAGTTGTAAAGCGCCAGCTGGCCGTTAACGTCCACGCCCTGGGTGGGTTCATCCAGCACCAGCAGATGAGGTTCATTGAGCAACGCTCGCGCCAGCAGGACGCGCTGATTTTCACCGCCGGAAAGCTTCTGCATCGGCGCATCCACCAAATGGGCAGCCTGCACACGTTTAAGCGCCGGGAGTATGTCTGCTTTTTTTACGCCGGGACGCAGGCGCAGAAAACGGCTCACCGTCAGCGGCAGCGTGGCATCCAGGTGTAATTTTTGCGGCACATAGCCGATGCGCAGATGCTGGTCGCGCTTGATGATGCCGTTGTCCGGCGTGACCAGGCCGAGCACCACGCGTACCAGCGTCGATTTACCGGCGCCGTTTGGCCCCAACAGCGTAAGAATACGGCCTGGCTTTAGCGCCAGTGAGATATCGGACAGCACGCGACGCTGGCCGAAAGAGACCGAGATATTTTCTAGTTCAACCAAATTTGTCATGACAATTTCAGGGGTTGCATAAGTTAGCGGATGTTATAATATCACAATTATTCTGATTATCACGATGATAAGTTGCATTATGTTACATAAAAAGACACTTCTTTTCGCTGCATTTTCCGCCGCCCTTTGGGGTTCTGCCGCTACCGGCGCCCAGGCCGCCGTCGTGGCTTCCATCAAACCTCTGGGCTTTATCGCCGCCGCGATTGCCGACGGGGTGACTGGCACAGAAGTATTGCTGCCTGATGGCGCCTCTGAACACGATTACGCGCTGCGTCCTTCCGACGTAAAACGCTTGCAGGGCGCGGACTTAGTTGTTTGGGTTGGGCCGGAAATGGAAGCCTTCATGCAGAAGTCTGTCCGTCAACTTCCTGAGAAAAAACAGCTCGAGCTGGCGGCGCTTGCCGGCGTGAAACCGCTGCTGATGAAAGGCGGTGACGATGACGATCATGAGCACGGCGAAGAACACGCTCCTGGCGCAAAGAGTGATGAAGATCACCATCACGGCGAATACAACTTGCATATTTGGCTCTCCCCAGACATAGCGCGGCTGTCAGCGGTTGCAATCCACGATAAATTAGTGGAACTTATGCCCGAAAATCGAGCCAAACTTGACGCCAACCTGAAAGATTTCGAGTCAGGCTTAGCCGACGCCGATAAGCAGGTTGGTTCCGTGCTGTCACCGCTGAAAGGAAAAGGGTATTTCGTTTTTCATGATGCCTATGGCTACTTTGAAAAACACTACGGTTTAACGCCGCTTGGCCACTTTACCGTGAACCCTGAAATACAGCCTGGTGCGCAGCGTTTACATGAAATCAGAACACAGTTGGTTGAGCATAAAGCGGTTTGCGTTTTTGCTGAGCCACAATTCAGGCCAGCGGTAATTAACGCCGTTGCCAGAGGCACTAACGTTCGCTCCGGCACCTTAGATCCTCTGGGAATTGAAGTCGCATTGGGTAAAAACAGCTATATGCAGTTTATGACCAGCCTTGCGAATCAGTATGCGAGCTGCCTGAAAGGAGATTAACGAGGAAGTGAATACGTGCAACAGATAGCCCGCTCTGTCGCCATGGCATTTGACAATCTTTCACGACCCCATCGCGTAATGCTGGGGTCGCTTACGGTTCTCACTCTGGCGGTCGCAGTATGGCGACCGTCCATTTACCATCCGCATTCCAGCCCGATAATCAAGACCATCGAGCTTGAAAAAAGCGAAATTCATTCGCTGCTGCCCGAGGCCAGCGAGCCGCTTGACCAATCCCCGGACGCTGAAGATGACACCATCCCTCAGGATGAGCTGGATGATAAAACATCCGGTGAAGCCGGCGTTCATGAATATGTTGTCTCCACCGGCGATACGCTGAGCAGCATTCTTAATCAGTACGGTATCGAGATGGGCGATATCAGCCAGCTCGCTTCCGCTGATAAAGACCTGCGAAACATGAAAATTGGTCAGCAGCTTTCCTGGACGCTTAACGCAGACGGTGATTTGCAGCGACTGACCTGGGAAATGTCGCGCCGCGAAACGCGCACCTACGATCGCGCTGATAACGGTTTCAAAATGACCAGCGAAACCCAGCAGGGCGATTGGGTTAACAGCGTGCTGAAGGGCACAGTGGGCGCAAGTTTTGTTTCCAGCGCGCGTGATGCGGGCTTAACCAGCGCTGAAATTAGCTCGGTTATCAAAGCGATGCAGTGGCAGATGGACTTCCGTAAGCTGAAAAAAGGCGATGAGTTCTCCGTGCTGATGTCCCGCGAAATGCTGGCCGGCAAGCGTGAGCAAAGCCAGCTGGTGGGCGTACGCCTGCGCAGCGACGGCAAAGATTACTACGCCATCCGCGCCGAAGACGGTAAATTCTACGATCGCAGCGGCTCGGGCCTCGCGAAAGGCTTTATGCGTTTCCCAACCGTGAAGCAGTTCCGCGTTTCGTCGAACTTCAATCCTCGTCGCCTCAATCCGGTTACCGGCCGCGTCGCGCCGCATAAAGGCGTTGATTTCGCTATGCCGCAGGGGACGCCTGTGCTGTCGGTCGGTGACGGTGAAGTCGTGATGGCTAAGCGTAGCGGTGCGGCAGGTTTCTTTGTTGCCATCCGCCACGGCCGGACCTATACCACCCGCTACATGCACCTTAAGAAGCTGCTGGTGAAACCCGGTCAGAAAGTGAAGCGCGGCGATCGTATTGCGCTCTCCGGTAATACCGGGCGTTCTACTGGCCCACACCTGCACTACGAAGTGTGGATTAACCAGCAGGCGGTTAACCCGCTGACGGCTAAACTGCCGCGTTCTGAAGGTCTGACCGGGTCCGATCGCCGTGATTACCTGGCACAGGTGAAAGAGGTTCTTCCGCAGCTGCGCATTGACTGATTTAGCCTCAATATGAAAAGCCGGTACTCGTGACCGGCTTTTTCTTTTGTCTGTCGCCCGTCGCCCCGCTAAAATAACGATAAATTCGTCTCGCCAGGCCGCTGGCGAACTATTGAGAGTCGCATGGAAAAAGCAAAAAAAAACCACAGTGAGTTTATCCCTGAATTTCAAAAAGCCTTTTTGCACCCGCGCTACTGGGGAGCATGGCTTGGCGTGGGCGCTTTTGCCGGGCTGGCGCTTCTGCCTCCGGGACTCCGTGATCCTTTGCTGGGTAAACTTGGGCGTTTAGCGGGCCGTTTGGGCAAAAGCGCCAGACGCCGTGCGCAAATCAACCTGCTTTACTGCTTCCCGGATATGCCGGAAGAGCAGCGCGAGGCCATCATCGACCGTATGTTTGCCACCGCTCCACAGGCAATGGTGCTGATGGCTGAATTGGGCCTACGCGATCCAAAGAAAGTGATGGCACGTGTGGACTGGCACGGCAAAGAAATCGTGGATGAGTTCCGTGCGAAAGGGGAGAACGTGATTTTCCTGGTGCCGCACGGCTGGGCGGTGGATATTCCGGCGATGCTGATGGCCTCCGAAGGTCAGAAAATGGCGGCGATGTTCCACAATCAGGGCAACCAGCTGTTCGATTATGTCTGGAATACCGTCCGTCGCCGCTTTGGGGGCCGTATGCATGCCCGCAACGACGGCATCAAACCGTTTATCAGTTCGGTGCGTCAGGGCTATTGGGGCTACTATCTTCCGGACCAGGATCACGGGCCTGAACACAGCGAATTCGTTGATTTCTTCGCCACTTATAAGGCGACGCTGCCGGCAATTGGCCGGCTGATGAAAGTGTGTCGTGCGCGAGTCGTCCCGCTGTTCCCGGTCTATAACAGCGACACGCACCGGCTGGATATTTTTATCCGCCCACCGATGGATGACCTGCTTGAAGCCGATGACCATACCATCGCCCGCAGGATGAACGAAGAGGTGGAGCTGCTGGTTGGCCCGCATCCGGAACAGTACACCTGGATCCTGAAGCTCTTAAAGACACGCCAAGAGGGCGAGACAGAACCTTACTGCAGGGATGAACTGTACCCGAAGAAGAAGTAGCTTACTCTTCTCAAACAAAAAACCGCGCCACTGCATAGCTGGCGCGGTTTTTTTCAGGATTTTACCAGCACAGGTTCTTTGCTCCACAGCGCGGGGAACAGTTGTTTAAGCTGCTCAACCTTAGGCAGATCGTTGATAACGATGTAAGGGTAGTTCGGGTTGTCGTTCAGGAAATTCTGGTGGTATTTCTCCGCCGGGTAGAACCGGGCATGTTGTTCCACAGTAGTGACCAGCGGCGTACTAAATTTATGGCTGGCATTAAGCTGCGCAATATACGCTTTGGCAACCTTTGCCTGAGCGTCGCTGAGCGGGAAAACGGTCGAACGATATTGCGTGCCGTAATCCGGCCCCTGGCGATTCAGCTCCGTTGGGTTATGCGCCACGGAAAAGTAAACCTGCAGCAGCTGGCCATAGGTGACTTGCGCCGGGTCGAAGACAACCTGTACGGACTCGGCGTGCCCGGTCATCCCCATGCTCACCGTCTCATAATTCGCCGTACGTGCCTTGCCGCCGGTATATCCGGATATTGCGCTGGTCACGCCTTTAACATGCTGAAAAACGCCCTGAACGCCCCAGAAACAGCCGCCGGCAAAGACGGCGGTTTCGAGGTGTGCGCCCGTCGTGGGTGCCTCATCCTGCAAAGGCGCAGGAATAGCAACGGCAGGCTCTGCCTCAGACCATGCGGTGTTCTGGAAAACCAGCGCGGCGATAACCAGAACAGGCGCGCTGAATAACGCTATGCGGCGCTTAGCGGAGGAAACAATAGTGGTTTTCATCTCAAATCTCCTGGTTAACCGAACGTAAAGGCATAGGCGTTGACGCCGGCATCTTCAAATTCAATGCTGAAGGTGTGCTCGCCGCCGCCGCTTGACTGACGAATAAGCTGATACAGGCGCTGTTCTGTCACCGTACCGCTGCCGTCTGGCGCGACGTCTGAGCCGTGAACGCTGCCCGGTGCCTGACCGTCGACAGTGACCTTAAAACGAACCGGTTTACCTTCAGCCCCCGGGCCGAGGACCAGGTGTAAATCGCGGGCATGGAATTGATAGAAAATACGGCCATTGGCGCGATTAAGCGTGATGTTCTCCCCGCCAACGGTCCAGTTCCCCTCGAGCCCCCAGCTATCAAGCGGCAGCGCGGTAGGCTTACTGTAGTCTGCCGGTTTATCGCCGGTGACCTCGCCGGAGGCGAAGTTTTGTGCCCGCATATAGCCGAGGTAGGTTTCTGGAGAGATATCATTCTGGCCGCTGGCCGCCTGTTCTACGCCGCTGGCGGACACCGTGCTTATGCCGCGAGTGACGTTTTTGGCTCCGGCCTGGCGCAGCAGTTCCTGAATGACGCGCTCGGACTGTGCATAATCCCCTTCGCCAAAGTGCTCATAGCGAATGTGCCCGCTGGCATCAATAAAGTAGTGCGCCGGCCAGTACTGGTTATTGAAAGCCCGCCAGATGCTGTAATCGTTATCAATAGCGATGGGGTAGGTCACGCCCAGTTTTTTCGCTTCTTTGGCGACGTTGCCCGGATCGCGCTCAAAGGCAAACTCTGGCGCGTGCACGCCAATGACAACCAAACCCTGGTCGCGATATTTCTCGGCCCAGGCTTTCACATAAGGCAACGAGCGCAGGCAGTTAATGCAGGAGTATGTCCAGAAATCGACCAGCACGACTTTGCCTTTCAGCGATTCTGCGGTGAGAGGCGGCGAGTTTAGCCACTGCGTTGCGCCGTTAAGCGAAGGCATTGCGCCTGCATCGGTCAGCGTGGGGATCGCGTCATCGTCAGACGTTTTCACCACGGAGGCCGGCGAGGGGGCGTTCGCTGTCGTACTGTCCGGGGAAAGACGCTTAACCAGAGCCTGTTCAATCCCGCCGGTGGAGGCCGTAGACAGGCGAGCCAGCACGCCGGTATCTAAGCCAAAGGTAATCGCGACCACGCCAAGCAGCATGCCGGCCCCCAGGATACGGCGGATCCATTCCCCCACGCCAAGAGAGCTTTTCATCGCGCTAAAGACCTTCCCGCCAATCAGCAACGCAAGTGCGAGCGAGGTGGCTGCGCCAGCGGCATAGGCTAACAGCAGCAGCGTGGAGCCGACATTTGCTCCCTGCAAGGCGGCACCGGTGAGCACCAGCCCTAAAATCGGGCCTGCACAGGGTGCCCAAAGCAGCCCGGTAGCAATACCGACTAAAAACGAACCACCTGGTCCCGCAGGCTGGCCCGGAGCCACCCGGTTAGACAGAGAATTACCGGCGGTAACCAGAGGGTGCATCACGCGCTCGGCCAGGCGAGGAAACAGCAGCGTGATGCCAAACAGCGCCATCAGCACTAACGCCACGCCGCGGCCATACTGGTTAGCCGCAACAACCCAGCCGCCGCCCACGGCCGCAAGGGTAGCAAACAGCGTAAAGGTTAATGCCATACCGGCCAGCAGCGGCAGCCCTGTACGGGCAAAAGGCTGGTCTGAGCGGGCAAATACAAATGGCAGCACCGGCAGGATGCAAGGGCTGGCAATGGTTAACAGGCCGCCCAGATAAGCAAGGATAATTACCAGCATCGTCAATGTCCCTGTGAGGGTGAGTGAACGTAAAGCCGGGTAAAATTGACCGGGCTCTGCATGAATATATGCCTGTACTTTATAAAGAGAATACTCACTAAATCCTCTTCAAGAGTTAACAATTTCGTGACAACTATCAGGGCGGCAGCGTAAGTGCCAGGGGAAAGCGCAGTCAGGCCGGAGCCTTTCTGCGCGGGGAGTTAAGGCCGCGGGCGACGGCGAAGAGTTAAAAGAAATACCGGCACGCCGATAAGCGCCGTGATGACGCCGGGAGGAAGTTCTCTGGGGGCAAATAGCGTACGAGCCAGCGTATCGGACACTAGCGTCAGCATTGCACCGCAGAGAATGCTGGCGGGCAAAGTCCATTGGTGACGATTGCCGATTATCATTTTTGCCAGGTGGGGGACGGTCAGTCCGACAAAGCCAATTGCGCCGCAAAACGACACCAGGGTAGCGGTGAGCAGCGTGATGGCCAGGTAGAGTGATATTTGCAGGGCGAAAACGTTAACGCCCAGGCCCTTAGCGGCAAAATTGCCCAGCGCCATAACATTCAACGTTGGGGACATCGCCAGGCAAAGCGTCCCCGCAAAGAATAGCGCGGCGGCACAGAGAGCCACCTGTGGCCATGTTGCTTGTCCAAACGCACCCAGTAGCCAGAAGGTAAAGCCACGCGAGGTTGTCGCATCGGTTTGCCAGAAGACGATTAATGAGGTTATTGCGCTGAGCAATTGCCCAATCGCCACGCCGGCGAGCATAAACCGGGCCGGCTGCATAATGGTTCGTCCGGCGAGCAGCAAAACCAGCCCAAAAGCTGCCAGAGCCCCGATAAAAGCCCCGCCGGGCATGGCCGTTAGCAGCGGCTGAACGCCAAGGGCGATAATGGTGACAGCCCCCAGGCCCGCCCCGGAAGAAATACCCAGCAGCCACGGGTCGGCCAGCGGATTTCGGGTTAGGGTCTGAAGCACGGCGCCTGCCAGCGCCAGGCCGCCGCCGCAGACCATCGCCAGCAGCGCTCTGGGCAAGCGTAGTGACCAGACTATCTTCTGGTATAGCGCCAGGCGGGGTTCTTCAACGGGAGCCGGATGCAGAAGCTGAATGACTTCGCTCAGGGACAGCGTCACGGCCCCAAAGCGCAGGCTGTAAATCAGCCCAAGCAGAGTTACTACCCCGCACAGCAGCAGGCGCAATGGCAGCACGTGCTTATTTCCAACCGGCAATCAGGTAATCGTCCATGAGCTGCCACAGCGTACCGGTTTCGCTGAAACCGGCCTGGCTGAGGCTTGCCAGCTGAAAGGCCAGCGTCGTTGAGGGAGGTACCGGGCGGCCTGCGAATACGGCTTCACGGGCAGGGATCAGGTCGGCAATTTCCGGTATTTCTTTAGCAAGGGTGAACCAGCTGTCCCAGTCAACCACGCCTTTATCCCATGCCTGTTGTTGAGTCCGGGCATCATGACGCTCGCTGATGGCTTTTTTATTGCCGTCTGCCGGGTTAAAGCGCTGGTGGTCGGCGTTGAGAAATATGCCGTTATCGGCAAGCAATTTCAGGACCTCACCGTGCAGGATGTGCTGTCTGTCCGGCATCAGCCAGTGCAGCGCCGTACTCGAGACGATGGCATCCGGGCGAGGACCGATTATTTTTTCCTGCCAGGCTGGGGTAGCCAGGTCGGCAGAAAGAATACGCACTCGATCGCCATAACCGGTAAGCGTTTCGCGGGCGATGGCCAACATCACGGGATCAACATCCATGGCGGTAACGTGTACTGCAGGAAACCTTTCAAGAAGGCGTTTTGTAAGGGAGCCTGGCCCACAGCCAAACTCGATCAGCGAGAATTCCCCCTTGAACTGTAAGGCCAGTGTGTCCATCAGGGCCTCGAAGCGAGCTTCCCTGCTGGCAATATAAGCGCTTTGCTGCTGGTCCCAGAGGGTGACGAGAGTATTCCATGTGGCGTCAGTCATGATTTTTCCTGGTAGAAAGTGAGGTGATAAGCCTGTCCAGTGCGTCCACTGAGCGGATGGAGGGATCCATGTCATAGCCAGGCAGGATGATAAATTTTTTTTCTTTCACGGCGCGAAGGCCCGAGGTCAGGGGAAAGTGTTCGAGGAAGGCTATTTTATCTTTAGCGCTGTCGCCGGTGCTGCCGCGGGGCAAATCGGCCAGCACCAGAATATCCGGGTCCCGACGGGCTATTTCTTCCCAGGCGACGTTTGGCCATAGCGCAGAGATGTCCGAGAAAATATTGCGGTTGCCGCTTTCTTTGCTCAGCATGTCCGGCACGCCACAGCAGCCTGCAACGTACGGTGAGTCGGTGCCGGAATACCACCAGAGCAGGCGAGCCGGAGCCAATTCGCCAGCGCGTTGGCGCAGGGCTGCAAGGTGTTCTTCTTCCCGGCTAACCAGCGCCAGTCCCCGATCCTCAAGATGCATAATTTTGGCCAGATCTTGTATTTCCCGAAACAGAACGGCGAAGCTGATTCTTTCCTTCGGAGCGCTCTGCTGGCCGCTGCAGGCGCCGGGAGAGAGCCAGCTTGATATTCCCCAGGCTGTGATTTGATCCCGGCTTGCCCCTTCCGGCGACCAGAACCAGTACCAGCTTGAGGAGTAGATCATTTCGGGGCGCAGCAGCAGCAGCGCCTCGGCGGAGATAAGCCCGGTTCGGGCAACGACGGGCAATGAGAGGGCATTACGCGCAGAAAAGCCCATAGGATCTCTGGACGGGTCATAGCCCACGACGGCAACAATTTCCTGGCGTATGCCCAGTGCCAGAAGGTTTTCCAGAGCAGGGTTGCCATAAACGACGATGCGCGTGGGTACCGAGGTCATTGTTTGCGGCACACCGCAATTGGTCACCGTGACGGCCGAAGAACCAGATGAAAAGAGAAGGCCCGCTGCCGCAAACATAAAAGCCTTCAGCATTAGAACCATACCGTTATCCAGCCTTCCCAGGTGCGGGAAGGGGCAATCAGAGCCTGGCCGTCGTAAGTGCGCTGGTAGGAGTAGAACGTATCGGTCAGGTTGCGAACCCGCGTTCCCAGGCTAACTTTGGGCGTCAGCTGATATTCTGCCGCCAGATCCAGCGTGATGTAGTCGTCCATCTTTTTAGCATTGCGGCTGTCGTTGTAGCTGCTGCCTACGTAGCGTAAATCACTCCTCAAGCTGAGCGGAGCGAGGGGATGCCAGATCAGCGCCAGATTGCTGGTCCAGGTCGGGACGTAAGCGGGCTGGTTGCCGTCCAGATTTTCAGGTGGGGAGCCTGCACTAAAGCTATCGAACCTTGCATGAGTCCATGCCACGTTGCCCGTCACCTCCCAGCGATCGGTTGGCCGGGCCGTGGCTGACAGCTCAATACCCCGTGAAGTTTGTTGCCCTATAGCGAGGAGTTCGCCCGGCGTGGTGGCAGAAGGGGTAAAGAGATTATTTTTGCGCAGCTGGTAGAGGGCAAGATTAACGGATGCTTTACTATCCCAGAACCGACTCTTAATGCCGGTTTCCCATTGTTGTGACTGGGTGAGCGGCAGGTGAGTTTGATCTGCACTGAGGAAGAAAATGTCGCCGCCAGCTTCCTTGCCGTTGGCGTAGCTGGCATAGAGCGTTGTGCCGTCGCTGATATCCCAGTTCAGGCCGACACCGGCGTTAATGAAGCTGCGATTTTGACTTTCGCTGCTAGCCGGAGCGAAGTAATGCCAGTCCATATCCAGTCGCGTAAACCGCAGCTGGTTGAGCAGGGTGAGGCTGTCGGTCAGTTGCAGGCTGTCTTCTATAAAGATCGCATACTGGCGCTGGGTGACCTTGCTCCATGGGGCGCGGGTAATACTTGTTTCGGCGCTAAATGGCTCACTTGGCGGGTTGAATAAAGGGACATCCTGCGAGCCGGGAAATCCGTTTTTTTGGTAGTCGAAACGGCTGGTTTGCAGCTCAATTCCGCCAACCATTCGGTTATCAAGGCCCAGTAAAGTGTGGTCTATTGAGACGCTTGAGCGGTTGGCCAACAGCGTATTTTTATGGCTTAAGTCACCCCAGGAGTCACGATTGACGGCGTCCGGAGAGGCTGCATTGTAGCGATAGCGCTCAACGTTATGCCAGAAGCGATAGCCATTGTAATACCAGGTGTGGTTATTAAAGGTTATGCCTGGGGCGAGAGTCGTGTCGAGCACAGCCTGCAATGCAGTGGCATGGCTGGCAATTCTGGCATCGGTCAGATTGTTATAGTTAATACCGCGCAGCTGTGCCTGCACCTTGCCTTCAATCAGCGGCGTTCCGAAGTAAGGGTTGTCGCTGCTATTGTTCATTCTGTCGCCGTAAAGCGTCAGAGTGGTTTCGTCAGTAAGGCGGAACAGCAGCGAGCCGCTGACTCTGGACTGCCGGTTGCGCTCATGCTGAACCTGGCTGTGTCCTTCGCTACCCGAAGCATCTAGCCGCCAGGCTACCTTATCTTCAATCAGCGTCCCCCCCGCTCCGCCCTGCAAGGACTGGGTACTGTAACTACCCGCCTGGTAGCGGAGCATGGCGGGAGAGTCAACAAAGCTGGGTTGATGTGACACAAGGTTGACGCTACCGGCGGTGGCGGTCAGGCCATTCAGCGCGGAGCCTGGGCCGTGCAAAATATCTACCTGCTGATAGTGGGCTGGATTGCCAAGTTGCAACGTACTGCCGGGCATTTCCAGCCCGTCCAGCAGCCAGCTTACGGGCATAAAACCACGCAGAGAAAAGCTGTTGGAAAGCGTAGGGGAGGCCACGCCGGACATCCCGGTAGCATGACTGACCGTTTCGGCAAGCGTGCGGTCGCCCTGCGCGACGATCTGTTTTTGTGCAAAGGTTTCCACATACCGCGGCGTTTCTTTGTCAGTCAGGCCCAGGCGTGAGGCCGTGCCGCTGGCGGGTGGCCGCTCCGCAGGGGCCTGGCTTACTACCGTGATGTTTTCCTCACAGGATGCCGTGTTGCAGTCTGCGGCAAAAAGCGGTTGAGAAATAAGCGCCAGAAACACGCCAGCATATAAGAGGTTGCGTTTGATTTTCATCATGTCTGTGGGGACTCAAAATGAACGTGCCTGTTCAGAAATTGGCGATATATAAGGTCTGATTACGCCATGTAAATTGTTATGTTATAACGTATCATTTGAATGGGCTATAAATTTAAAACGATGAACTCAGTGTGGATATACCGGCAGGCGTCGGTGCGGGAAATAAAAAAGCCGCAACGGGATGTCGCGGCTTTGTCGGGGTTACCCGGTTAGGGTGTGCGTAGATTATTCCACGCAGAGGATGCGGGTAGTGTTGGTGGTGCCGATGGTGCTCATCACGTCGCCCTGGGTCACGATGACCAGGTCGCCGGAGATCAGATAGCCCTTATCGCGCAGCAGGTTTACCGCATCGCTTGCGGCGACAACGCCTTCGTTCACGCTATCAAAGTAGACCGGCGTTACGCCGCGGTACAGCGAGGTCAGGTTCAGCGTACGTTCGTGACGGGACAGCGCAAAGATAGGCAGGCCGGAGCTGATACGAGACGTCATCAGCGCGGTACGCCCGGACTCCGTCATCGAGATGATAGCGGTAACCCCTTTCAGGTGGTTAGCGGCATACATCGCGGACATCGCAATGGCTTCTTCCACGTTATCGAACTGCACGTCCAGGCGGTGTTTAGACACGTTGATGCTTGGGATTTTTTCCGCACCCAGGCAAACGCGCGCCATAGCCGCGACCGTTTCAGCCGGGTACTGGCCAGCGGCGGTTTCCGCCGACAGCATCACCGCATCGGTACCGTCAAGTACGGCGTTTGCCACGTCCATGACTTCTGCACGGGTTGGCATTGGGTTGGTTATCATCGACTCCATCATCTGGGTCGCAGTGATCACGGCGCGGTTCAGCTTACGGGCGCGGCGAATCAGGGTCTTCTGGATACCGACCAGCTCCGGGTCACCGATCTCTACGCCCAGGTCACCACGTGCAACCATGACCACGTCAGAGGCGAGAATAATGTCGTCCATTGCTGCTTCATCGCAAACGGCTTCCGCGCGTTCTACTTTAGCAACAATTTTTGCATCACAGCCCGCGTCACGCGCCAGGCGGCGAGCGTAGTTCAGGTCTTCGCCGCAGCGAGGGAAGGAGACAGCAAGGTAATCAACGCCGATTTTGGCGGCGGTCACGATGTCCGCTTTGTCTTTATCCGTCAGCGCTTCGGCCGACAGGCCGCCGCCCAGCTTGTTGATCCCTTTGTTGTTGGACAGTGGGCCGCCTACGGTCACTTCGGTAAACACTTTCAGGCCATGAACTTCCAGCACTTTGAGCTGAACGCGGCCATCATCAAGCAGCAGAATATCGCCAGGCACGACGTCGGCCGGCAGGCCTTTATAGTCGATACCGACTTTCTCTTTGTCGCCTTCGCCTTTACCCAGGTTGGCATCCAGCAGGAATTTGTCGCCCAGGTTAAGGAAAACTTTGCCTTCTTTGAAGGTAGATACGCGAATTTTTGGCCCCTGCAAATCACCGAGAATCGCCACGTGGCGCCCCAGTTTTGCGGCAATCTCACGCACTTTATCCGCACGCAGCTGGTGATCTTCGGGTGAACCGTGGGAGAAGTTCATGCGCACCACGTTAGCGCCGGCGGCAATAATCTTTTCTAAATTATTATCGCGGTCGGTTGCCGGGCCTAAAGTGGTAACGATTTTGGTTCTACGTAGCCGTCTGGACATGTATTACTCCGTTGACTGAAACAACTTGGTGTTGCGTGAACAAAACTCGGTGGGTCAGGGTGTGCTGTGAGCCCCCATGACAACGTAACCGAACAGCCTAATAAGTTACAACTTTGTTATCAAAAATTAATGTTCATCGCCTGAGAGATGGCGTTGTTTATCAAAGCGCGATTCTTTGAGCGCTTCCTTGACTCGCTTCAAGTTATCCCTGAATTTTGCCCCTCTACGCAAAGTAAAGCCCGTTGCCAGCACGTCAATAACGGTTAACTGCGCGAGGCGAGACACCATTGGCATATAGATATCGGTGTCTTCAGGCACATCAAGCAGCAGCGAAAGCGTGGCCTCGCGGGCAAGGGGGCTCCCCTCAGAGGTGATGGCGAGCACAATGGCATCGTTTTCACGGGCTAGCTGGGCGAGTTCGACCAGGTTTTTAGTCCGCCCGGTGTGGGATATCAGCACCACAACGTCCTGTTCAGTACAATTCATACAGCTCATACGTTGCATAACAACGTCATCTGAGTAAATTACCGGTACGTTGAAGCGGAAGAATTTATTGGTGGCGTCGTGGGCGACGGCGGCAGAAGATCCAAGCCCAAAGAAGGCGATTTTCTTTGCCTGGGTCAGCAGATCGACCGCGCGATTAACGGCTGACATATCCAGCGACTGGCGAACCCTGTCAAGGCCTGCCATCGCGGACTCAAATATCTTGCCGGTGTAGGACTCGACGCTATCATCTTCATCAACATTCCGGTTTACATACGGCGTGCCATTCGCCAGACTCTGGGCTAAATGCAGTTTAAAATCCGGGAAGCCTTTGGTTTCCAGGCGGCGGCAGAAGCGGTTTACGGTGGGTTCACTGACGTCTGCACTGCGGGCGAGCGTGGCGATGCTTGAGTGAATGGCATCCTGAGGTGTGGCGAGAATCACTTCTGCGACTTTGCGTTCCGATTTGCTAAGGTGTTCCAGCTGTGACTGGATTTTTTCCAGCATATTCATAAAGGCGGGCACTCATGGGTTTTAGCGATTTCAGTAAAAGAAGAAATCGTGGGCCGATTTAGCAAGAATATACTCTGGCTCAAATGTGAAAGGGCGAGTTGCTCGGGTAATGTTGTTGTTTTTTTTCATTACATGATCGGTGTCTAACTTTGGCAACGGTTACATTGTGTAAAAAAACGCCATTGAATGACGCTTTAGTGCGGCATTGTGGGAAAAGTTAGCAATTGAGGCGGTCAAACCGGGGTTAACGGTTGTCCTCAATTCAGCAAAAGCAGTACATTGCAGCGTAATAAAATTACAAGACTTGCCTGGCTTAATGCTATCCGCGCCCCCGAGGGCCGGTAAAAGCCGGGATATCCGAAACGAGGAGACAAACATGGCGGTAACGCAAACGGCCCAGGCGTGCGATCTGGTCATTTTCGGTGCAAAAGGCGACCTGGCGCGCCGAAAACTGTTGCCATCCCTGTATCAGCTGGAAAAAGCAGGTCAAATCCACCCGGAAACCCGCATTCTTGGTGTTGGCCGTGCAGACTGGGATAAAGAGGCATACACCAAAGTGGTGCGCGAAGCCCTCGAAACCTTCATGAAAGAGAAGATTGACGAGAGCCTGTGGGAAAAACTGAGCGGTCGTCTGGATTTCTGTAACCTGGACGTTAACGATACCTCTGCTTTCACCAAGCTGGGCAAAATGCTGGACCAGCAGAACCGCGTCACCATCAACTACTTCGCGATGCCGCCAAGCACCTTCGGCGCTATCTGCAAAGGGTTAGGCAAGGCGAAGCTGAATGCAAAACCTGCTCGCGTGGTGATGGAAAAACCGCTGGGGACCTCCCTCGAAACTTCTCAGGAAATCAATGACCAGGTCGGCGAGTTCTTCGAAGAGTGCCAGGTTTACCGCATCGACCACTATCTGGGTAAAGAAACCGTTCTTAACCTGCTGGCGCTGCGTTTTGCCAACTCCCTGTTTGCCAACAACTGGGATAACCGCACCATCGATCACGTAGAAATCACCGTGGCCGAGGAAGTGGGGATTGAAGGGCGTTGGGGTTACTTCGATCAGGCCGGGCAGATGCGCGACATGATCCAGAACCACCTGTTGCAGATCCTGTGCATGATTGCCATGTCTCCACCGTCTGACCTGACCGCGGACCATATCCGCGATGAGAAGGTGAAGGTTCTGCAGTCGCTGCGCCGCATTGACCGCACCAACGTGCGTGACAAAACCGTGCGTGGTCAGTACACCGCGGGCTTCGCGCAGGGCAAAAAAGTGCCAGGCTACCTCGAAGAAGAGGGCGCTAACAAAGCCAGCGCAACGGAAACCTTCGTGGCTATCCGCGTGGATATCGATAACTGGCGCTGGGCCGGCGTGCCGTTCTACCTGCGTACCGGGAAACGTCTGCCAACCAAATGCTCTGAAGTCGTGGTTTATTTCAAAAACCCTGCGCTGAATCTGTTTAAAGACTCCTGGCAGGAATTGCCGCAGAACAAGCTGACCATTCGTCTGCAGCCGGACGAAGGCGTGGATATCCAGATCCTGAACAAAGTTCCGGGCCTGGAGCATAAGCATAACCTGCAGACGACCAAACTTGATCTGAGCTATTCCGAGACCTTCAACGAATCTCATCTGGCGGATGCCTATGAACGCCTGCTGCTGGAAACCATGCGGGGCATTCAGGCGCTGTTCGTTCGCCGCGATGAAGTGGAAGAGGCGTGGAAATGGGTCGACTCCATCACCGAAGCCTGGGCTGCGGATAACGACGCCCCGAAACCTTATCAGGCAGGAACCTGGGGGCCGGTGGCTTCCGTGGCGATGATTACCCGTGACGGGCACTCCTGGAACGAATTTGAGTAACATCTGGAGCGCGTTGCCGGTAAAAAGGTGATAACAAACACATCTCATTTTACCGGTAACATGATCTAACACAGAAGTGGCATAGTTTTTTATGAATAATAGCCCCGCGTGGATTCACCCGCGGGGCTTTTTTATTTACACTAGCTGAAGCGATTTTGCTCCCGACAGTCAAGATTGATGGGCTACAAGGCTATTTTCAGCCGCCCGGAACATGATGATAGTAGCGCGGGGGAACAGCCACTTTCTGAGGAACTTCTATGCATCCAAATTTGTTACGGGTAACATCGCGTATTATCGAACGCTCCCGCCCAACGCGCGAAGCCTATCTGGCACGCATTGAGAAAGCCAGGAGCAACACGGTTCACCGCTCGGAACTTGCCTGCGGTAACCTGGCGCATGGTTTCGCTGCCTGCCAGCCGGACGATAAGGCGGCGCTGAAAAGCATGTTGCGTAACAATATTGCGATCGTTACCTCCTACAACGACATGCTGTCCGCGCATCAGCCGTATGAGCATTATCCTGAGCAAATCCGCAAAGCGCTGCACTCCGTGGGCGCCGTGGGGCAGGTTGCGGGCGGCGTACCGGCGATGTGCGACGGGGTCACTCAAGGGCAGGATGGTATGGAGCTTTCCCTGCTGAGCCGCGAAGTGATTGCCATGTCTACCGCCGTTGGCCTTTCCCATAATATGTTTGACGGTGCTCTTTACCTCGGCGTATGCGACAAAATTGTTCCGGGGCTGACCATGGCCGCGCTGTCGTTTGGTCATTTACCTGCGCTTTTCGTGCCATCAGGCCCGATGGCCAGCGGCCTGCCGAATAAAGAAAAGGTCCGCATTCGCCAGCTTTATGCCGAAGGCAAAGTGGACAGGCTGGCGCTGCTGGAGGCGGAAGCCGCTTCTTATCATGCGCCGGGCACCTGTACCTTCTACGGCACGGCGAATACCAACCAGATGGTGGTTGAGTTCATGGGCATGCAGCTGCCGGGCTCTTCGTTTATTCAGCCTGATGCCGAACTGCGCCACGCGCTAACGGATGCTGCCGCCCGCCAGGTGACTCGCCTGACCGGCAACGGCAACGAATGGATGCCTCTTGGGAAAATGATCGATGAGAAGGTGGTGGTGAACGGCATTGTTGCGCTGCTGGCTACCGGCGGCTCGACGAACCACACCATGCACCTCGTGGCGATGGCTCGAGCTGCGGGGATCGTCATCAACTGGGATGACTTCTCCGACATCTCCGAAATTGTGCCGCTGTTGGCGCGCTTATACCCGAACGGCCCGGCGGACATTAACCACTTCCAGGCGGCGGGCGGCGTACCGGTGCTGATGCGCGAGTTGCTGAAAGGCGGCCTGCTGCACGAAGACGTTAATACCGTGGCCGGTTTTGGCCTGCACCATTACACCATGGAGCCGTGGCTCGACAACGGCCAGCTTGCCTGGCGTGAAGGTGCCAGTGAGCCGCTGGACGCCGACGTTATCGCCACCATGGAAAAACCATTCTCCCGTCACGGCGGGACCAAAGTGCTGAGCGGGAACCTGGGCCGTGCGGTGATGAAAACCTCAGCGGTGCCGGTAGAAAACCAGGTAATTGAAGCGCCTGCGGTTATTTTTGAAAGCCAGCACGACGTTTTACCGGCATTTGAAGCCGGCAAGCTGGACCGTGACTGCGTTGTCGTGGTGCGCCATCAGGGGCCAAAAGCGAACGGCATGCCAGAATTGCATAAACTTATGCCGCCGCTTGGAGTATTATTGGACCGCTGTTTCAAAATTGCTTTGGTGACGGATGGAAGACTGTCCGGCGCCTCAGGTAAGGTTCCTTCTGCAATCCACGTCACCCCTGAAGCCTACGATGGCGGGCTGCTGGCGAAGGTGCAGGAAGGTGACATTATTCGCGTTAACGGCCAAACCGGCGAGCTGACGCTGCTGGTGGATGACGCCGTACTTGCGGCGCGCACCGCTTATCACCCGGATCTCAGCGCCGAGCGTGTAGGGACCGGACGTGAGCTATTTGGCGCCCTGCGCGAACAGCTTTCGGGCGCTGAACAAGGCGCAACCTGCATTAAATTTTAAGCCCGTGGTGGCAATGCCCCACGGAAAACAGATTAAAACTGGCTAAGAGGCGCTCAGATGAAAAATTGGAAAACAACAGCAGAACAGATCCTGAAAACCGGCCCGGTCGTGCCGGTTATCGTCATTAACAAGCTGGAACATGCCGTGCCGATGGCAAAAGCGTTGGTTGCAGGTGGCGTTCGCGTGCTGGAAGTTACGCTGCGTACCGCCTGCGCTATCGATGCCATTCGCGCGATTGCGAAAGAAGTGCCTGACGCGATTATCGGGGCGGGTACCGTGCTGAACCCACAGCAGCTGGCAGAAGTGACCGAAGCGGGCGCGCAGTTCGCCATCAGCCCGGGCCTGACCGAGCCGCTGCTGAAAGCCGCTACCGAAGGCAGCATTCCGCTGATCCCGGGTATCAGCACCGTTTCTGAACTGATGCTGGGTATGGACTACGGCCTGAAAGAGTTTAAATTCTTCCCTGCGGAAGCCAACGGCGGCACCAAAGCGCTGCAGGCTATTGCTGGCCCGTTCTCTCAGGTACGTTTCTGCCCAACCGGCGGTATCTCACCGGCTAACTACCGTGACTACCTGGCGCTGAAAAGCGTGCTGTGCATCGGCGGCTCCTGGCTGGTGCCGGCAGACGCGCTGGAAGCGGGCGACTATGATCGCATCACTAAGCTTGCCCGCGAAGCCGTGGAAGGCGCTAAGCTGTAAGCCATAAAAAAGCCCCGTGTTTGGACTGACCCCATAAAG